>NZ_JALKFU020000039.1 GCF_023242965.2 Frankia sp. AgKG'84/4 | reverse complement strand
TGTCTCGGAGCGACACACCCGCACCCCGGACGATCAACCAGCCGCTCCCGATCTACACCACGCAGTGGGACTCACCCCGACCTACCCCGCGGCCACGGAGGCCCTGCTCACCTCGATCTCGAAGGCGACCGGGCTGATGCTGCCGCTGGACGGCCTGCGTTCCGCGGCCGTGGCCGTCACCGACGAGGTCAACAACCAGATCGCGCAGGGCGGGGAGGCCGCGTCCCTCGTCCAGGCGCTCGAGGAGCAGTACGACGCGTATCAGCGGGGGCGCGCGAATCCGCTGACACCGGCGGTCGAAAGTGAGGAGAAGCTGCCGACCGCGGATGAGCTCGGCGAGGCGCTCGAGCGCTTCCTCGCGGAGCAGTCGGAGCCTGGCGGCCCCAACACGCTGCCCTGATACAGCGCCGGCGGGGCGGTTGTCCTGCCGTTCTTCGCCGGGCGCCGGCGTGCCGGTTTCAATTTCCACGGCCGACAGGCGGCGTCCAGAAGTTGCCATTCTTTTGACGCCGGTTGGGTAGTAGCGTTCCGGTTCGCCGATCCGTCGGGTCTTTCCAGGCTGCATGAATCCATCCTCCTGGTGACCCGCTGACCGAGAAAGCCGGACGATGCCCCCGCCCAGGACCATCGCATGAGCGCCACCCCCGAGATAACCGCGCTCGCCAGCAGCACCATTTCAGGTGAGGATTCCGCCGAGACTGAAGCCACCGGTCAACAACCTGCCAGGCCCGACCTCGAGCCATCATCCGCACCGGAACTGGGTGTGACGCCGCACACCATCGCTGACACTGCCGCCACCGACAGTGCCGCTACCGACACTGCCGCTACCGACACTGCCGCCACTGACAGTGCCGCCGGCGAACGGGACCAACGCTCCGGCCAGCGCCCGCCCCGCCCTGGCCCACGGCAGGTGGGTCGGCGGCTACGCCGGCCGGCCCGCACGGCGCTGCTCACCCTGCATGTGATCGTCAGTGTGGGCTGGAACGGGGTGGCGTTCGCCCAGCTCGCCCTGGCGTCGACCGCGGCGGCGGACGCGAACCTGCGGCACGCGGCCTACGAGCTGATGCACGTCATCGACCGGACGCTGGACATTCCGCTGGCGCTGCTCACCCTGATCACCGGCATCGTGATGTCGGTGGGAACCAAGTGGGGCCTGCTGCGGCACTGGTGGATCGTCGCGAAACTCGCGATCACGGTGGTCGCGGTCATCAGCGGCGGAGCGGTCGTGCGGACTCTCATCGTGTCGGCGGACCACGCGACCCGCGGCGCGACGACGGCGGCGCCGACCCAGGCCATCGCTCTGATCGTCTGCGCCTGCGCCATGAACGTCCTGTTCATCACCGCGACGGTGCTGTCCACGGCCAAGCCGTGGGGGCGCACGCCCCGCGGCACCCGGGAGATCACCACGGCGCTGGTACCGGCCGGTTGATCACAGCGCGCCGATCCACCGGACGCGCCGGGTGGTAGGCCCTGCGGCCACGAGCCGCAGGGCCTACCACCCGCCGGTGAACTCGACCAGTGCCACGCGCGGGGTGGTACGTCCGGGCCGCTCAGCGGCGGTCGGGCACCCGGCCGATGTCCGCGTCGGACAGCGCTCGCACCGCGAGGTCGTCCACGAAGCGTTCGACGATCGCGCCGACCGGCAGCCGACTCACCTCCGCGATCAGGCGGGTGGCCTCCGCGTCGGCGCCGCACGCGTCCCACCCCTGGGCGTCGAGACTGTTACGGAGCGCGTCACGATAATCCGCTTCGGTGATTCCAGGAAAGCTACGGACCATCGCCGTCGTGGTTCCGTAATAGGAACCCAGGCCAATGAATACCCGGCCGCACTCGCACCGGCCGTGCGGCCGGTCCAGGTGCAGGTCGCAGAACGCCCGCAGGGTCACGAGCTCGCCTTCCACCGCCCAGTGGAAATCATCGACCCGCAGGCCCTGCGCATACGCGGTGGCCGTGAGAAGTTTCATGCTCCCAAGCTCCTCGTGGTCGCCCGACCGCTTCCGAGTGGGGAAGCGGTGCCCTCTCGATCTACGAGAAGACAACCATCCCCCACCGGCGAAGTCTCGACTTAGCCATGATCGGGGTATTCTCTACCCCACGTTACGGTCCGGCCTGGCGCCGGTCGCAACGAGTCGGAGTCTGCACTCGTGGTGGGAGGACTGCAGCCGGTGAGCGTAGTCGCCGCCGCATCGCCGGATCGCGCTGTCGCGGGCGGCCCCGGCGTCGGCGGACCTCCCACGCCGACCCGCCCACCGCGGCTGGCGGCGGACGCCGCGACCTGGCGTGGCGTGCTGTACCTCCTGCTGAACTTTCCGCTTACCCTCCTCGGCTTCATCTATGCGACGATCATGCTGTCCCTCGGCCTGGGCCTCGTCGTCACCGTCGTCGGGATACCGCTGCTCGCGGTGGGGTTCCGGGTCTGCCGCCGGTTCGGCGACCTGGACCGGGTCCGCGCCGGGCGACTGCTCGGGCTGCACGTCCCGAAGCCGTCCCGTCCCCCGCGCCGGCGCGGGTTCGGCCTCGATACCCTGGCCGACCCGGTTGCCTGGCGGCACGCGCTGTACCTGCTGATCCGGCTGCCGTGGGGCATCATCTGCCTGGTCGCGGTCCTGCTGCTGCTCATCGTCGGCTGGGTGGTGCTGCCCTGGGCGACGCGGGGGCTGGTCGCGGTGGACAAGGCGATGATCCGCGGCCTGCTCTCCCCCTCGGCGAAAGTGGAGCGACGGGTCAGAGAACTGGCAGTTCAGCAGGCCGCGCGCGCCGACTCGGCGGCACATCTGCGGCGCATCGAACGCAACCTGCACGACGGCGCCCAGGCGCGCCTCGTGGCACTGGCGATGGGTCTGGGCATGGCGAAGGAGAAGCTCGCCGAGGATCCGCAGGCCGCCGCGCTGATGGTGGCCGAAGCCCACGGCGAGGCGAAACTGGCCCTGGTCGACCTGCGCGACCTGGCCCGCGGCATCAACCCGGCGATCCTCACCGACCGTGGCCTGCCTGCGGCCCTCGCGTCGCTGGCCGACCGCTGCACGGTCCCGACTCGGGCCACGGTCGAGCTGATGCACCGCCCGCCGGCCGCGGTGGAAGGCATCATCTACTTCACCGCGTCTGAGTTGCTGACCAACATCAGCAAACACAGCCAGGCGACCTCCGCAACGATTGATCTACGCATGACCAGCGACGCATCGCTGTTGCTCGAGATCGGCGACGACGGCGTCGGCGGGGTGGATCCCCGCGGCGGCACCGGCCTGACCGGCCTCACCGGGCGGGTCGCCGCGATCAACGGGGTGATGACCGTCGACAGTCCTCCCGGCGGTCCGACCGTCGTGCGGGTGAAGCTTCCGTGGCCGGAGGGAACCGGCGCACGAGGGTGACCTCGGCGCGGCCTATTCAGCGGCCGTTCGCTCGGCCTCGGGGCGCGGCACAGGTAGCGTGTCCGGGCCGCCCATGGCACTCGCCGGCTGGTGCGGCAGCAGGAAGATCAGCGGGATGGCCACCACCGTGAAGCCGAAGGTCCACCAGAAGGAAACGGCGTAGGCATGCGCCCGGGCTACTGAATCGGTCGCGGCGCGCATCCGGCCGGACAGCACGACCGCGAGCACGGCCGTGCCCAGGGAGGCACCGACCTGCTGGAAGATCCGCACGGCGGTCGTGGCCCTCGGGATCTGCGCAGGCGACAGACCGGAATAGGCCGCGGACATGACCGGCACCATCGCCGCCGCCAGCCCAAGTCCCCGCACCAGCAGAGATGCTCCGAGCAGCAGTTCGCTGGTACGCGCGCCCACCTGCGTGTAGGCCACCGAGCCCAGCACGCTGAGCCCCAGCCCGGCCAGCACCGTCATCCGGGGACTCACCCGATCCGCCACCCGACCGAGCACGATCATCGCGATCATCATGCCCAGGCCCTGCGGAGCGAGCAGCAGCCCGGCCTCGATCGCGCTGCGACCACGCACCTGTTGCTCGTAGAGAGGCAGCAGGAACATCGCGCCGAACAGCGAGATGCCGAACAGGAACATCAGCCCGGCCGATCCGCGGAACGGTGCGGATCGGAACAGCCGCAGATCGATCAGCGGCACCTCCTTGACCCGCAGGGCATGCACCCCGAAGGCCACGAGCAGCACCACACCGGCAGCCATGGGGACAAGCGCCGCCGCGGAGGCGAACTCGCCACGGCGCCCGGCCTCGGCGAACCCGTACACGACCGCCGCGAGCCCCGGCGAGAGCAGCGCGAAGCCCACGGCGTCGAGACGCTGGCGCCCGGCGACCGTCGTCGCGGGCAGCGAGCGCCAGGCCAGCACGAACGCCACGGCACAGACGGGCACGTTGATCAGAAAGATCCACCGCCAGCTCACGCTGTCGACGATCACACCGCCGAGGACAGGTCCGAGCACAGGGGTCAGCAATGCCGGCACGGACACCGCGGCCATGAGCCGGCCGATGCGCTGCGGGCCCGCCGCCTGCACGAGGATCGTCTGCATCAGCGGTAGGAGCAGCCCGCCGCCCAGGCCCTGCACCACGCGGAAGGCGATCAGACTGCCCGCGGACCAGGCGAGCCCGCACAGCGCCGAGCCCACGAGGAACAGGCCCAGCGCCACCAGCCACATCCGCCGGCCCCCGTAGCGCTCCACCGACCAGCCGGACAGCGGGATGACCACCGCCAGCGCCAGCAGGTAGGCCGTCGTGACCCACTGGATCGTCGGGATGTCGACGCGGAACACACCCGCGAGCGTGTCGAGCGCGACCGACACGATCGTCGCGTCGAGCTGCACCACGACCGCGCCGGCCAGCAGCACCAACGCCAAGCGCACGAGCGCACGGTCCAGCGGCGCTCGCTCGGCCGCCGCCAGATCCGGCGCGGACGTCTGAGACGTCATAGGACCAACTCCCCCTCGGCACGCGGGCGCGCCACGCACCAGTGACTGGCCTCCCGAGGAGGCGTGAGCCGCCAACGACAGCCCCGACGATACACCGTCTCGCTCATCGATACAGCGTCTCGTCGGCAGCTGGTGCCGCCGCGCGGGCAGCCACACGTAGGCTCGAGAAATGGGCGACCAGAACCGCGGGAAAGGCGACCCTGCGGGGCCGGATGCCCTCCCGCCCGCGGGCCCGCAGCGTCGCGACACCGTGCCGGCAGGCGAGGCCGCCGCCGAGAAGGCAACTGCCGCTGGCTCCCTCGGCTCCCTGCCCGCCGCCGTCGAGAGGTCCAGTGCCGTCGAGGTCGGCGCCCCGGCGCCGACCGGCGAGGCGGCCTCGTCCCGGCCCACCGAACTGCTGTGGGCCCGCCCGGTCGAGCGTCGCCGGCCACGGTTGAGCCGCGAGGAGATCGTCGACGCGGCGATCACGATCGCCGACGCCGAGGGAATCACCGCCGTGTCAATCCGCCGGGTCGCCGCCGCCCTCAATGCCCGGCCGATGAGCCTCTACTCGCACTTCGACCGCAAGGATGATCTCCTCGCGCTGATGAGCGACCAGGTGGCGGCCGAGATCCTGGTGCCGGAGCCGATGCCCGCCGACTGGCGGGACCGCCTGCGCGCGATCGCCCACCGCACCCGGGACAGCGCCCTGCGCCATCCCTGGGTCCTGCGGGCCTACGCCGGTCCACCCCACCTGGGCCCGAACGCGCTACAACACGCCGAACAGTCCGCGGCCGCGGTCGCGGATCTGCCTCTCGCCCCGGCCCGACGGGTCGCCCTGTTGCGGGCCATCGACACGTACACCCTCGGCCAGGTTGCCGCCGAGCTGCACGAACGCCTGGCGAACGACAGCGTCGACCCCGCCGAGGTGCGCGCCTACCTGACCCGGACGCTTGACAGCGGCCAGTACCCGCACCTCGCCGCGCTGCCCCGCGCGGCACTCGTGTTCTTCGTCGAGGACGCGGGCCGCGAGCGTTTCGACGAGGGGCTGGACTGGCTGCTCGCCGGAGTCACAGCGGAACTCGAGGCAGGCTCCGACTGAGGCGGTGGCCCGGACGCGCCGGTTCGGCCGGGCCGGCGGCTCAGACGCTGCCCAGCACCCGGGTGACACGCACCTCCAGCACCACGCGCAGCGGGTTGGCCCGCGGCTCGCGGTACCGCTGGGCGTAGCGGCGCTCCGCGTCGGCGACACTCTCCGCATCGTCCCGCACGACGGCCAGCCCTTCCAGAGTCGACCACCGGCGGCCGTCGATCTGGCAGATCGCCACTACGGTGCCGCCCGCTGGCCCCGCCGCGATGATCCGCGCCTTGCGGGAGCGGGCGGACGTGATGACCCGCGCGGTACCGGCGGCCGGGTCGAGCGTCGCACCGACGGCCACCACGTGGACACTGCCGTCCGGGCGGAGGGTCGTCAGGCTGCACAGGTGCCGTTCCCGCCAGAAGGCGGCGAACTCCTCGCTCCGTTCTGTGAGATCCAGCGGTCCGGTGCGCGCGTTTGGCATGTGACCAGCGTGCCACGCCCCGGCCAACGGCCGGGCCCGTCAGGTCCGCGCAAGCGGGGACGGGAGACCGAGCCGGCGGTGGGTGAGCACCGGGAACTCGGTCCGGACCTCGGCCGGGCAGAGCCGGTCGAGGTCGGCCCGCACGAGGCCGGGCTCCTGACCGCCCTCGGCCAGCACCTCGCCCCACGGGTCGACGATGACGCTCGCCCCACCCAGCCGCTGGCCGGCGTGCCCACCCGCGAGGTTGCAGGCGACGAGGTTGACCTGGTTCTCGATGGCGCGGGACCGGGTGAGCACCCGCCAGTGCGCCAGCCGGGCCGCGGGCCACGCCGACACGACGGCGACGAGTTCGGCACCGGCGTCGACGAGCAGCCGAAACAGCTCAGGGAACCGCAGGTCGTAACAGGTGGCCAGGCCGATGACACCGATCGCGGTCGGCACCGCGCCGACCTCGGTGCCGGGCGTCAGCAGCCGGGCCTCCGCCGAGCCGTAGCCAAACAGGTGGATCTTGCGGTAGAGGTGCAGGATCTCCCCGTCCGGGCCGACCAGCGCCGTGGTGTTGTACAGCCGCCCGTCGGGCGCCCGCTCCACCAGACTTCCCGCGACCAGGTGGAAGCGGCGTTCCCGGGCCACCTCCCGCAGGGCGGTCAGCGTCGGGCCGGTCAGCGCTTCGGCCTGCGCCTCGTAGGCGTCGAAGTGGAAGTAGCCGGTGGCCCACAGCTCGGGCAGCACCACCAAGTCCGCTTCGATCTCGCGCAGCTCGGCGCTGACCCGGCGGACCCGCTGCGCGGCGCTCTCCCCGTCCGGGCAGGCGAGCTGCAGGCAGACGGTCCGGATGCCGCGGTCAGCCAACACCCAGCATGGCCTTCCACTGCTGGGCGCTGGACGGCCGGAACACGTGGTTCATCCGCTTGACCACCTCGAGGTCCTCGGAGGCCTTCGGCGAGTACTGGTGGCCGGGGAAGACCGTCGTGGCGTCCGGCAGGGCGGCGAGCCGGCGCAGGCTGTCGTACATCAGGCCGGCGTCGCCGCCCGGCAGGTCCATCCGCCCGCAGCCCTCCAGGAACAGGGTGTCGCCGGCGACGAGGCGGTTGTCGACGAGGAAGCACTGGCTGCCGGGCGTGTGCCCGGGCGTGTGCAGGAGCTGGATGGGAATCCGCCCGACGGTGACGACATCGGCGTCGTCGTGTTGCGCAAGGTCGGACGCGGAGACGTCGGTCGCCTGCCGGACCCATTCGGCTTCGGCGCGGTTGACGTGGATCGGCACGTCCTCGCGGGCGAGCAGCTCGCGGATGCCCTCGATCTCGAACCCGAACGCCGAGCCGCCGACATGATCGGCGTGGTAGTGGGTCACAAGCGCGCCGGTCAGCCGCATGTCGTCGGCCGCGAGGAGGTCCAACAGGTCACCGACCTTGTAGGCGGGGTCGATGATCACCGCCTCGCCGGTCTCCCGATCGCCCACGAGGTAAACGAAGTTGACCATCTGAGTTCCGACCGGATCGCCCACGGCGAAGTCACGGCCGGACAGCAGCTGACGGAAGTACAGGCGATCGGTCACCCCCCCAGCCTACGAAGGCTCGGCCCCTCAGCGCGTCAGATAGGCCATGCGGGCTACATTCGGCGACATGCCGGGCGAGCGGCTCACGCTGCGGGCGGCCGCCAGCCGTCCGCGTCCCGCCGACGCGCGGATCACCCCACGCCAGGTGGCGCACTGGCGACGGACGGGCCTGGTCCGTGGTGGCAGCCGGGAGTTGGCCGACCTGCGGATGATCGGAGCGCTGCGCCGGGCCGGCGTGAGCCTGGGCCGCATCCGGGCCGCGCTCGATCGCGGCCGCGGACCTGCCCGCGCGGACGCAGCGGCTGACCTGGCCCGGTTCGCGGTGTACGCGGGTGAGCTCTACGTCCGCCATCCCGACGGCAGCTGGGAGGGCGAGCGCCGACCCGGCCAGTTGGTGCTCGAGGGCGCCGTGCCGCTGCTGCCGGTGCCCGGCGCCGTCATGGCCGACGCGCTCACCGCGCCGACACCCGACGGTCGCGCCCCCCGCCTGGGCGGGACCCGCGCCGCCAGGCCGGGCAGCCGTTCGTCGACCCCCATACCGTCGCCCCCTATACCGTCGCCCCCCATACCGTCGGACCTCACCCTGCCGGAGCCCGCCGGGGTGCACATCGCCAGACCGCACCTCGCCGGATCGAGCCGCGTCGACTCAGCGGAAGCGGGCTCGGCACGCGGCGGGCCGGGCCGAACGACGCTGCCCGGCGACGTCGCGGCGATCCACCGCTTCCTCGCTCGCCAGAACGCCGGCCCCGCCCCGGAGACCGGCGCACGGGTGCAGGCGGAACTCCCCCGCGCGGACGGACCGGCCGCACCACCGACTGGCCGCTCTGAAGGGACGTGAGTCCGGACTGCCCGTGCGCAGGGACCGGCCGGGGCCTGGGTGCCGGCTGCGTCAGCGCGCGCCGGTCGGGGCGCGGTGCTCGCTGAAGAAATCGAGGATGGCGCCGGTGGCGTCGAAGGTCTTGCCTGCCGGCGAGGTGTTCGGGTCGGCGCGCGCCTCCGGGCTCGACGGCCAGAGATGGGTGCCGCCGATGACCGTGTCCAGCAGCACGTCACCACCCTGGGCACAGCCGGTGTACCGCACCGCGACGACGCCCGGACTCGTCCGGTACCGCGCCGGGGCCGCCCCGCAGCGGTATCTGGCGGCGTAGTCCCTCATGACGGCGGCGGCCGCGGGGACCGGCACGGTGGCGCCGACCACCAGGCCCCCGTTATAGGGCACCGACGGATCGGCCGTGCCGTGCACCGCCATCGTGGCCGGGGCGCGACCGGCCGGGCAGCGGGCCTCGGACGTCGAGGAGACCATGGCGACGGCGGCGAACAGAGGGGATCGGCAGACCAGCGCCGCGGCGAACTCCGCGCCGTTGGAGTGGCCGGTGACGTAGACCCGCCGGGCGTCCAGGCAGTACCGGCTGGCGAGCTCCCCGAGCAAAGCGGTCACGAATCCCGCATCGTCCGCCTTGCCCGCATCGCCGGGGGTGTTCCACCGCCGAGGCGTCCCGAGAGCATCCGGGGTCACCACCACAAATCCGCGGGCAACACCCAGAACGCCCATTCTCGACCGCTGTTCCTCAAGGGCACCGTCCGCCTTGAAACCGTGGAAGTCGACGACCACGGGAAGCGCATGGCGGCCGTCGTCCCGGGCCGGCACGAAGAGTCGATAGGTACGTGTCGCCCCGTCATGCCGGAGGGAAAGCAGCCCGCTGGGCAGCATCGGGCGCAGCAGACGCGGCGCGCAGACGCCGTCGGCAGACAAGCCGGCCGATCTCGCATTCGTGGCGGCGGCGGACACCGGTGCCGCGGCGTCATGGTGCTGCCAGGCCAGCACGGGGACCGCCGCCAGCATTGACGCGACTATCACTGCGGCGACGGCGGCCCACCCGGGCACGCCCATTCTTCTGGGCACCGCCCCATCGTAGGAGAAGGCCCGCGAAAAAAGGATATTGCGCGAAGGACCGGTATCCGACAACGTCCGACCGCCCGCGATGGCGCGGCGGCTGCCGCGGCCGCCGCCGCGCCATCGGCACACGACAGTCGAACCAATGTCAAGATCTGCCGATTTGCGCAGCTCTCGGCGAACGTCCGGCCGCGGCACCAGGGCGGACCCTAGACTGGGCCGCAGGCGGAGAGCACGAACGCGCCCGGCGCGACGCTGCCCGGACCGCGGCACCTGCCACCGATCCGGCCCGACACCGATCGACCTGACCACCGGCCGACCCGTGCGGCCGCACCGTCCACCGACCCGATCGGCTGGTCCGTCGATCAGGTCCGGCGCGCGGCGCGCTCGCGCGGAACCCGCACCGCTCGAGCAAACGATTCGGGGGGCACCCAGTGACGACGACCTCAGCGGAATCGCCCAGGTCCGGGGCCGCTCCCACCGCGGAGGCGCGGGGGAAGTCCCGCCCGGCGATCCTCACCGTCGACGACGACGCGAGTGTCTCCCGCGCGGTCGCGCGTGACCTGCGACGACAGTACGGCGAACGGTACCGGATCGTGCGCGCGGAGTCAGGACCGCAGGCGCTCGACGCCCTGCGGGAGATGAAGCTGCGCGGCGACCGGGTGGCGGTGCTGCTCGCCGACTTCCGGATGCCGGAGATGAACGGCATCGAGTTCCTGGAACAGGCGATGGACCTGTATCCCGCGGCGCGGCGGGTGCTGCTGACCGCCTACGCCGACACCACCGCGGCGATCGATGCGATCAACCTGGTCGATCTTGACCACTACCTGCTCAAACCCTGGGATCCGCCGCAGGAGAAGCTCTACCCGGTCGTCGACGCCCTGCTGGACTCCTGGCTCGCGACCGACCAGACCCCCGCCGCCGAGACCCGCGTGGTCGGCCACCGCTGGTCAGCGCGCTCGCACGAGGTGCGCGACTTCCTCGCCCGCAACCAGGTTCCCTACCGCTGGTATCTGTCCGACGAGCCGGAAGGCTCCCGGCTGCTGGCCGCCGCGCAGGCCTCCGCCGACGCGCTGCCCGTCGTCATTACCCCCGACGGCGTCGCCCTGACCGACCCCACGGATGCGGAGCTCGCCGGCCGGGTGGGGCTGAGCACCACACCGACCGAGGACTTCTACGACGTCGTGGTGATCGGCGGCGGGCCGGCCGGGCTCGGCTCGGCGGTCTACGCCGCGTCCGAGGGGCTGCGCACGGTCCTCGTCGAGCGGATGGCCACCGGCGGTCAGGCGGGGCAGAGCTCGCGGATCGAGAACTACCTCGGCTTCCCGGACGGTGTCTCCGGCGCCCAGCTCACCGACCGGGCCCGTCGGCAGGCGGTCAAGTTCGGCGCGGAGGTGCTCACCACCCGCGACGCCGTGGCGTTGGAGGTCAACGGCCCCGCCCGCACGGTGCGCTTCGACGACGGCCACGAGATCTCCGCGCACACCGTCATCCTCGCGACGGGGGTGTCGTACCGGCAGCTGGCGGCCCCCGGCCTCGACGAGTTCACCGGACGCGGGGTGTTCTACGGGTCGGCGCTCACCGAGGCACCGTCCTGCGCCGGGCAGGAGGTGTACGTCGTCGGCGGGGCGAACTCCGCCGGGCAGGCCGCGATGCACTTCGCCCGTCATGCCCGCCGGGTGACCCTGGTCGTGCGGGGCAGCTCGCTGGAAGCGTCGATGTCGCACTACCTCATCCAGCAGATCGCCGCTGTGGACACGATCGTCGTGCGGACCTGCACCGAGATCGTCGAGGCCACGGGCGATGGCCACCTGGAACAGCTCACGCTGCGGGACAACTCCACCGGCCGGACCGAGACGGTCGACACCCAGTGGGTGTTCATCTTCATCGGCGCCGCGCCGCGCACGCGCTGGCTCGACGGGGTGCTCGTCCGCGACGAGCGCGGGTTCGTCCTCGCCGGCCCGGATCTGCTCGTCGACGGCCGGCGGCCGGCCGGCTGGTCGCTGGAGCGCGACCCGTATCACCTGGAGACCTCGGTCCCCGGGGTGTTCGTGGCGGGCGACGCGCGGGCGGAGTCGGTGAAGCGGGTGGCCTCGGCGGTCGGCGAGGGCGCGATGGCGATCGCGCTGGTCCACCGTTACCTGGAGAAGCGCTGACCTGCCTGGAACCGATGCCGACGGCGGGTCGAGACGGGAGGGCGACATGACTCAGGTTCCCTGCAGCGCCAGCGAGCTGCGCACGCTGTTCCTGTTCGAGAAGCTGGCCGATGACCAGTTGGCCTGGCTGTGCGAGCGCGGGCACGTCGAGCTGATGCAGACCGGCCCGGTCTACACCGAGGGTGACCCGGCGGAGTGCTTCTACGTCCTCGTCGAGGGCGCGGTGGTGATGTCGGCCAGGGTCGGCGCGGACGACGTGGAGGTGCTGCGGACCGACCAGCGAGGCGTCTACGCGGGCGCGTGGCATGCCTATCTCGGCGATCGGGTCCCCCAGCGCTACAAGAACTCGCTGCGGGTCACCGAACCCAGCCGGTTCTTCGTCCTCGGCGCCAAAGACGTCGCGGCCATGATGCGCGAGTGGTTCCCGATGGCCCTGCACCTGCTCGAAGGCCTGTTTTTCGGTATGCAGAGCACCCAGCAGGTGGTCGGGCAGCGGGAGCGGCTGCTCGCGCTGGGATCGCTGTCCGCGGGGCTGACCCACGAGCTGAACAACCCGGCCGCCGCGGCCGTGCGGGCCACCGCGGCGCTGCGCGAGCGGGTCGCCGGCATGCGCCACAAACTCGGCATGATCGCGTCAGGGCCGTACGAACGACCGGAGCTGGAGTCCCTCATCCGTCTGCAGGAGGAGGCGGTGGAGCGGGTCGCCAAGGCGCCGTCGCTCACCCCGATGGAGGCCACCGACCGCGAGGACGCCCTCGGTGACTGGCTCGACGAGCGGGAAGTCGGCGACGCGTGGGACATCGCGCCGATCTTCGTGCAGGCCGGCTTCGACATCGACTGGCTGGAGCACGTGGCCGCCTCGGTGCCCCCGAGCGTGCTCGGCGGCGCGCTGCGCTGGCTGACGTACACGGTCGAGAGCGAGATGCTGATGCGCGAGATCGAGGACTCGACCGCCCGCATCTCCTCGCTGGTCACCGCGGCCAAGCAGTACTCGCAGATGGACCGGGCGCCCTACCAGACCGTCGACATCCACGAACTGCTCGACAGCACCCTGATCATGCTCGGCCGCAAGATCGGTGATGACGTCGACATCCGCCGGGACTACGACCGGTCACTGCCGCCGATCCCGGCGTACGCCGCCGAGCTCAACCAGGTCTGGACGAACCTCATCGACAACGCGGTGTCCGCGATGGATCGCCGGGGCGTGCTCACGATGCGCACGTTCGCCGACCACGACAGCCTCATCGTCGAGATCGGGGACACCGGGCCGGGCATCCCGGCGGAGATCCAGGGGCGGATCTTCGAACCCTTCTTCACGACGAAGGCGGTCGGCGAGGGCACCGGGCTCGGCCTGGACATCTCGTGGCGGATCGTCGTGAAGAAGCACCACGGCGACCTGCGCGTCGAGTCGGTTCCCGGCGACACCCGCTTCCAGGTGCGGCTGCCGTTCGTCGCGCCGCGGGAGGTCACGCTACCGGGCTGAGCCCGCCGTCGAGGTTGATCGCCGCTCCGGTGATGTACGCGGCCCGCGCGGAGAGCAGGAACGCCACGAGATCGGCGAAGTCCTGGGCCTCGCCGAAGCGGCCGAGCGCGATGCCGGCCGAGCCACCCGTGCGCTCGTACAGTCGCTCGACCGGGATGTCCTGCGCCGCCGCCATCCGCTCCCACTGGCCGCTGCGGACCAGCCCGATGAGCACCGCGTTGACCCGCACGCCGGCGGGGCCGAACTCCTTCGACAGGGCCTTGGTCAGCGCGAGTCCGGCCGCCCGGCTCACCGACGTTGGCATCGAGCCCGCCCCGGGCGTGCGGGCCGTCACCGACAGTGAGTTCACGATGCTGCCGCCGCCGGCCTGACGCAGCCACGGCAGCACCAGCCGGCTGGCCCGGATCGCCGCGTGCAGCTTCAGGTCCAGGTCGGCCTGCCAGACCTCGTCGGTCTGCTGCTCGAACGGCCCGACCGAGCTCGCGCCGGCGTTGTTGACCAGGGCGTGCACGGCGCCCCACCGCTCGGTCGCGGCGGTGACGAACCGGGCGAGCGCCGCCGGGTCGCGGACGTCGGCCACCACCGGGAGCACCTCTCCGGGGCCGTCGGCGGCCTGGACCGCGACGGCGCGCAGCCGCGTCTCGTCCCGCCCGCAGAACGCCACCCGGGCCCCCTCGGCGGCCAGGGTGCGCACCAACGCCGCCCCCAGGCCGTCCGACCCACCGGTGACCAGCACCACCCGCTGCGAAAGTTGAAGGTCCATCCCACTCCCGTCGACGTCGGTCGGCGCACCGACCTGTGTCCACCCAACCACGCGACCGGTCGGCGGCGGTCCCGGACGGCATACGCACCGGGCCGCTCGGGTATGCCCATCGGTGAGCCGCACGGGTGGGGTGAGGCGGGTGAGGTGAGGATCTGTGGCACAGCAACGCCTGGACCTCTTCGATCTCCTGCACCTCGCGGTGACGGTGACGGACCCGTGCACCGGCAGGATCCGCGGGGCCAACGGCGCGGCGTGCGCGCTGCTCGGCCGGTCGGAGTCCGAGCTGATCGACACTCGGCTGTCGGACGTGGCGCTGCCGGAGAACTCGCAGCTCTGGTTCGAGGAGGGTCGGCCCCCCGATCCGGACTCGACCGGCCGACGACTCTTGCGCCTACTACGCCCAGATCACAGCGTGGTCCACGCGATCGTCAGTTCCGCCCGGGTCCCTGGGGCGGGGGGCGAGGACGAGATCCTGAGCCAGCTGCAGGACGTCTCCGACGAGATCGCGGCGGACGACCGGCTGCGCATCATCCTCGACAACACCCCGGTCTCGATCTTTCTCCTGAACCATGACGGCGTGGTCCTCGCCTCCAAGGGTCTGATGGAACCGCTGATGGCACGCATCGTCAGGCAGCCTGACGCCTCGGTGTTCACCCTCTTCGCCGACCTGCCCGACGCGCTCGCGCCGATGCGTGCCGCGCTCGACGGCGAGCGCGGCCATGAGATCATCAGGGTGCTGGACCGCCAGTACGACCTGCACATCGTGCCGATCCTCGGAGCGGATCACGAGGTCGGCTACGTCACGTGCATAGCCACGGACGTGACCGAGCACCAGCGGGTGCTCGCGGCGCTGCGGACGAGGTCCGCCGAGCAGACGCTCATCGCCGACCTCGGCCAGCACGCACTCGAGTCCCTCGACGCGGGCTCGCTGTGGCAACAGGCCGCGCGGATGCTGGCCGTCCATCTGGGCGCCGACATCGTCCGCATCCACGAACTCGACGACGCCGGGCAGCGCCGCCGCACCCTCGCCACGGCTACCGACGACACCGGCACCGCCACCGCGGCCGCGGCCGGCGACGCGGACACAGGCGCGGCGGTGGTGGACGCGGCACCCGCCACGGACGGGTGTGCGTCGGTCCCGTCCGCCGTGGCGCGGGAGGAGCCCGGGAGTCGCACGCTGAGGGTCACCACGAGCCGGGGTGCGCATCCGCTGGCCTCCGTCGAGGTCCACCGACAGCCGTCGGCACCGCCGTTCACCGACCAGGACGCGCAGTTCATCCGCTCTGTCGGGCCCGTGTTGGGCGCGGCGGCAATGCGGTTCCGGACAGAGGAGGAGATCCGCTGGCAGTCCCTGCGCGACGGCCTGACCGGCCTGCCCAACCGGACCGCCCTGCTCGATCGGCTCGACAGGGCGCTGCAGCGCGCGCGGGTCGACCAGCGCCGGATCGGGGTGCTGTTCATCGACCTCGACGGGTTCAAAGCGGTGAACGACACGCTGGGTCATCGGGCCGGCGACCAGCTGCTGCGGACGACGGCGACCCGGCTGGAGCACGCGGTGCGCCCGGGTGATCTCGTCGGCCGGCTGGCGGGCGACGAGTTCGCCGTGCTGTGCGAGCGGATCGACGCGCCTACCGACCTCGAGGCGATCGCCGACCGGATACTGGCCCAGCTGGACGCGCCGTGCCTGCTCGGCGAGGAGACGGTGGCACTGTCGGCCAGCGTGGGTCTGGCCATGTCCGAGTCGACGACCCACCACGGCGAGGACCTCCTCAACGCCGCCGACATCGCGATGTACACCGCGAAGCGCCGCGGCCCGGGGCGTCGGCTCGCGTTCGACGAGACGATGCGCACACGGCTGATGGCCCAGCTGACCCAGCGCGGCGACCTGCGCCGGGCGATGGACGCAGGCGAGCTGGTGATGCGCTATCAGCCGGTGCGGACCGCCGAGGACGACGTGGTCGGAGCCGAAGCCACGCCGCACTGGCGCAGTCCCGACCGTGGTCTCGTCCCGCCGTCGGGCTTCCTGCCCGGTCTCGGCCAGCCCGGCCAGCCCGGTCAGCCCGGTCAGCCCGGTCAGCCCGGTCAGCCCACGCTGCGGGTGCCGCTGGACAGGTGGACGATCGGGCGGGCCTGCCGGGCCGCGGGCCACTGGCGACCCACCGGCGCCGCCCGCCCGCTGCTGATCACGCCGGTCTCCGGGCGCTGCCTGGCCGAGCCGCGGTTCCTCCCGGAGCTCGCCCAGCTCCTCGCCGACACCGGCGGCCCGGCGCGCTACCAGTTGTGCCTCGAGATCGCCGCGGCGGAGATCGTCGGGGACGAGCGCGCGATGGTCGCCCGGTTCGACGGGCTCCAGCGCCAGGGGGTCATCCTCTGCGCCGGTGAGTTCGGCACGAGCGCTCCGGTCGCGTCCGCCATGGCCGCCTTTCCCTTCGCGCTCGTGCGAATCGGTGGGGTGTACCTCACCGGTGTCGACCTCGACCCGGTGCGGCGCGCCAGCACGTCCTCGATCGTGCACTTCGCCCATGAGGTTGGCATGCGGACGATCGCCGGGGACGTCACCACCGGCGCTCAGCTGGCGGCGCTGCGGACGTTACGCTGCGACCTCGCCTTCGGTCCCGCGGTGGGCAGGGCGAGGGCGCGCCTGCCCCCGCTCGGCAGGCCGCGCTCCCCCCGGCCGCGACGAGCCGAAGCCGGCACGGAACACCCCGGCACGCAACATCGAGGAGAGCAAGGAACGTAGAGTCAAATGTTCAAATTGAGTGCGCCGCTGCGCTGGGCGACAGCGGAACGCGCCTCGGTCGGTGGCGCCACCTTCGTCCCCGACGGTACAAACAGAGCAGGCGGTATGCCGCTCTCGATCCAGGGACCAGGAGGCACTACATATGGGTGTTGAGACGAAGTCGGGTGCCCGTTTCCGGTCCGCCGTCGACCAGACGGAGATCATCGTGGTGCGACCGGCGAGCGGGGCGATCGACCTGCGCTGCGGTGGCCACCCAGTCGTCGCGATCGGCGCCGAGGTCCCCGGTGATCTCACCCTGGATCCCGCCTTCGCCGGTGGGACCCCGCTGGGCAAGCGGTTCGCCGACGCCGATTCCGGCCTGGAGCTGCTGTGCACGAAGGGCGGCGAGGGCGCGCTGTCGATCGGCGAGACCCCGCTGCCACTCAAGGACGCCAAGCCACTGCCCTCCTCAGACTGACGGGTCCACGCGATGCACCTCGGAATGCTGCTGGACATGGCCGCCGACGGGATGGCGGACCGGGTCGCGCTCGGACCGCAGGCCGACGGTCTCACCTTCGCCGAAATGGCCAGCCGGGCCCGCCGGCTCGGCGCGGCCCTCGCGCGGCGCCCCGGCGAGCGGGTCGGGCTGATCGATCTGAACTCCGTCGCCGTACCGCTGACACTGTTCGGCTCGGCGATCGCCGGCAAACCGTTCGTGCCGATCAACTACCGGCTGGCGGACCCGGCGCTGCGGGCGATCGTCGCCCGCACCGCCCCGGCCACGATCATCGTCGGCGACGGCGTCGCCGAGCGGGTCGGGCCGATCGACGGCATCGAGTACCTCACCCGGACGCAGGCACTCGCGCTCGCCGAGGACCCGGCGGGCGAGCGGGCCGACGGGTGGACGGGCGACGCGGACGACATCGCCGTCCTGCTGTTCACCAGCGGCACGACCGGCGAGCCCAAGGCCGCCGTGCTGCGCCACAGCAACCTCGCCGAATACATCATCTCGACGGTGGAGTACGCCGGTTCCGCCGCGGACGAGGCCGCGATCGTCAGCGTGCCGCCCTATCACATCGCGGGAATCTCCGCGGTGCTGTCCTCGACCTACTCCGGGCGCCGGGTGGTGCAGCTCGAGGCGTTCGAGCCGCGGGCCTGGGTGGACATCGTCCGGGCGGAGTCGATCACTCACGCCATGGTCGTCCCGACGATGCTCGGCCGCATCCTCGACGTCATCGAGGCCGACGGCGGAGGTCTGCCGTCGCTGCGCTCGCTGTCCTACGGCGGCGGACCGATGCCGCTGCCGGTCATCGAGCGCGCGGTCGCCGCGCTGCCCGAGGTCGGTTTCGTCAACGCCTACGGCCTGACGGAGACCTCCAGCACGATCGCGGTGCTGGGTCCGGACGACCACCAGGTGGCGTTCGCCAGCAACGAGCCGGCGGCCCGGGCCCGGCTCGCCTCCGTCGGCCGGCCGCTGCCCTCGTTGGAGGTCTCGATCCGCGACCCCGCCGGCGAACAGGTCGCGACCGGCGAACGCGGGGAGATCTGGGTCCGCGGCGGCCAGGTGTCCGGCGAATACCTCGGCCGCGGCACCTCGCTGAACGCCGACGGCTGGTTCCCCACCCGGGACGAGGGCCATCTGGATGCCGAGGGGTTCCTGTTCGTCCACGGCCGCCTCGACGATGTGATCGTGCGCGGCGGGGAGAACCTGTCCCCCGGCGAGATCGAGGCCGCGCTGCTCGAACACCCGGCGGTGCTCGAGGCAGCGGTCGTCGGCATCCCCGACAAGGAATGGGGCGAGGGAGTCGTCGCTGCGGTCGTCACCTCGGACGCGGTGACCGAGGAGGAGCTCCGGGCGCACGTACGCACCCGGCTGCGTTCCAGCCGCACCCCCGACCGCATCCAGTTCCGCGCCGAACTGCCGTTCAACGAGAGCGGCAAGCTGCTGCGCCGGGTGCTGCGCGCGGAGCTCACCGACGCCTTCGCCTGAGGCCGCGGCTCGGCTCCGAGCCGCCGCGGGTGCGATACCGGTCCCGCGCCGCCGCCGCCGCGACGCTGATGGCCGCGAGCATCACCGGATGGCCGACGTGCCAGGCGAGGCGGGCCGGCGGCGGGACGTCCGTGTCGACGACCCGCATGGCGCCGACGACCTGGAGGGCGCCGACGACCTGGAGGGCGCCGACGAGCACGGCCGCGACGACGGCGAACCCGCCCAGCCTCGCCGCGGCCCGCCACGGCAACGCCGGTCCGACGAGCACCGCGGGCACGGCGATCGGGGCGAGGGTGGCCCAGTGGGCGCCGGCTCCCGCCGCGCAGGCCGCCACGACACAGGTGGCCGTGACGGCACCGCGCAGCAG
>NZ_JALKFU020000399.1 GCF_023242965.2 Frankia sp. AgKG'84/4 | reverse complement strand
AACGGTCGGTGGGGAGGACGTCCATCCGGGCACCAGCTCCGCTTCTACGGCTCGTAGTAGCAGTACGGGTTTCACCGAGCGCTGCTGTACCTGTGGAACCTCAGCGCCTCCGGCTACGGCAACGACTTCTACGCCGCGGCCACCCAGGCCGGCACCGACAGTTGGAAGGCACTGCTGTTCGGATCGCTGGACGCCGGTAACGCGATCACCGTCGACAAGCCGCCGGCCGCCCTGTGGATCTCGGGCCTGTCCGGGCGGATCCTCGGGTTCTCGTCCTGGTCGGTGCTCGCCCCGCAGGCCATCGAGGGCGTGCTCGCGGTCGCCCTGCTGCACGCGACCGTGCGGCGTACCGCCGGGATCGGGGCCGGGCTGCTCGCGGGCGCCGCGTTCGCACTCACCCCCGTCGCGGCCCTTATGTTCCGCTTCAACAACCCGGACGCGCTGCTGGTCCTGCTTCTCGTCGCCGCCGCCTACTGCACCGTGCGGGCCACCGAGACGGCGAGTGCGCACTGGCTGATGCTCGCCGGCACCTGCCTCGGGTTCGGCTTTCTGACCAAGCTGGCCCAGGCGCTGCTGGTGCTGCCGGCGCTCGCGCTGGTCTACCTGGTCGCGGCGCCCACCGGGCTGGGCCGGCGCATCGTCGGTCTGCTGGCCGGCGCCGGCGCGCTCGTCGTCTCCGCCGGCTGGTACGTCGCGCTGGTCGCCCTGTGGCCGGCCGGCTCGCGGCCGTACATCGGCGGGTCGACCGACAACAGCCTGCTGCAGCTGGCTCTCGGCTACAACGGGCTCGGCCGCATCTTCGGCGCCTCGGCCGGCGGTGGCGGTGGCGGTGGTGGGGGTGCAGGAGCCGGCGGGAACACCGGGTTCGGCGGGGCCACCGGCATCACCCGACTGTTCGGCGCCAGCATGGGCGCGGAGATCTCCTGGCTGCTGCCCGCCGCGCTGCTCGCCCTCGTCGTCGGCCTGTGGCGGACCCGGCGGGCGCCGCGCACCGACACCGCCCGCGCCGCGCTACTGCTGTGGGGCGGCTGGTTGCTCGTCAGTGGCCTCGTCTTCAGCTACATGAGCGGGATCATCCACCCGTATTACACGGTGGCGCTCGCGCCGGCCGTCGCGGCGCTCGTCGCCATCGTCGGCCGCGCGCTGTGGCGGGACCGCGACCGTATCGCGGCGCGGGTGGCACTGGCCGGGCTGATCACGGCGACCGGGGTGTGGAACGTCGTGCTGCTGGACCGAGTGCCGACCTGGCTACCCGCGCTGCGCTGGATCATCCTGGCGGTGTGCCTCGGCGTGTCGGTCGCGCTGCTCGCCGGCCTCGGCCGCCGCTCGGCGCGGGCGGCGGCGGTCCTCGCGATCGCCGCGATCCTCGGCCTCGGCGCCGGCAGCACCGCCTACGCGGTCTCCACCGCCGCGCACCCGCACACCGGCTCCATCCCCACCTCCGGCCCCTCGGCCGCCGGTTCTATCGGCGGCGGCTCGATGGGCGGCGGCTTCGCCGGCTCCGGCACACCCGGCCAGCCCCCCACGGGCACCCGCCCCACCCGCCCCACCGGCACCACCGGCACCACCGGCACCACCACCGGAACCACCGGCACCACCACCGGAACCACCGGCACCGGCAGTACGGCAGGAACCAGCGCGGCAGGCACCAGCCCAACGACCACCGGCTCGACGGACGGTTCAGCGCCGGGTGGCGCCGGTGGTAGCGACGGGCAAAGCACGAACGCGCAGCTGGTGACCCTGCTGAAGTCGTCGACGACGACATGGGCGGCGGCCACGACCAGCGGTGCGACCGGTACGGCGCAACTCGAACTGTCCACCGGCAAGGCGGTCATCGCGATCGGCGGGTGGGACGGCAGCGACCCGGCCCCGACCCTCGTCCAGTTCCAGCAGTGGGTCGCCCAGGGCCGCATCCACTACTTCATCTCGGGCGGCGGCATGGGTGGCAGGGGCGGTGCGACCTCGACCGGCACGGCGATCACCACCTGGGTGGCCGCGCACTACAAGGCCACGACCGTCGGCGGCCAGACCGTCTACGACCTGACGGCGACCGCGACGTCCAGTTGACCCAGACGACCACATGACCCAGACGACGACATGACTCTGACGTCCACATGACTCTGACGTCCACATGACTCTGACGGCCGACTGACTCTGACGGCCGACTGACAGAGCCGACCGACTGACAGAGCCGACCGACTGGTGTGGAGGGCCAGCCAAGAGTGGCAGGCAGGCGGGTCGCCCGGTGCGGGATGCCGGGCGGCCGGCCTGTGTCGCGTTCGGCCGTGGCCTACCGGGATGGTCCGTATGCGGGGGGTGGTGGGAGGCTCGACGGATGATCGGCGGGGGCGGATCGACGGCCGGGGCTGGCGTGGACGGCGGCTGGGATTTCTTCGTCTCGTACACGGCGGTGGACCAGGGCTGGGCGCAGTGGATCGCCTGGGCTCTGGAGGAAGCGAAGTACCAGGTCCTGCTGCAGGCGTGGGACTTCGTGCCCGGGTCGAACTGGGTCGGCGGGATGCACGACGGGGTCCAGCGGGCGGCGCGCACGATCGCGGTGCTCTCCGACGACTACGCCCGGTCGGTGTACGGCGCCGCCGAATGGCAGGCCGCCTGGGGCGCGGACCCGACGGGCGCGGAACACAGGCTCCTGGTGGTGCGGATAGCGGACTGCGACCGGCCCGGGCTCCTCGCCTCGGTGGTCTCCACCGACCTGTTCGGCCTCCCGGCGGACCAGGCACGCGCGGAGCTGCTGCGCGCGGCGGCGCTCGCCGTCCCGCCAGGAGGTGTCCTGGCTCTGCGACCGCACCGGCAGTTACCTCGACCTGCACGGCCGACCAGACACCGCTCTCCCCTACCATCACCGCGCCTTCACCATCGCCGCTCAGGACCTCGGACCCGACCACCCCAACACCCTGGGCAGCCGCAACAACCTCGCCGGTGCCTACCAGTCGGCGGGACGCCTCGACCAGGCCATCACCCTGTACGAACAAACCCTCACCGACCGCCAGCGCATCCTCGGACCCGACCACCCCACGACGGCGATCATCCGGGGCAACGTCGAAGCGGCGCACGCCGCCCGTGATCAGAGCCGGGCAGCGTCGCCTGACGACGACGGGACCAGGGCGCAGCCCGCTTGAGCAGGTCTCACAACATCGGAACCGGGGTCAGGTCACCGGGGATCGCGCGGTGGGTCAGGTGGGGAGGAACTCGCGGATCAGGTGGGTGAGGGCCAGGGGCTGGTCGCTCTGGACGGCGTGGCCGGCGCCGGGGACGATCTCGACGCGTAGGGCGGGTAGGCGGCGGCGGAACTCCTCGACGTCCTCGTCGCGGACGTAGCGGGACTCGCCGCCGCGGACCAGCAGCGTCGGGACGGTGAGGGCGCTGACGTCGGTCCACAGCTCGCGCATGTACCACCAGGCCGGGGTGCCCACGGGGCGCGGGCCGAACAGGTCGTAGCGCCAGGTCCACTGGCCGTCGGGGAGGCGTCGGGCGTTGTGCAGTGGGGGGGGGCGGCCTGCGGGGGGTGTGCGGCGGGGGCTCAGGGCGATCGCGGCGTCGACCATCGCCTCGAACGACGGGTAGGTCGGCGGGCCGCTGATCAGCGCGACCGCGCCGCGATCGGCGGTGGACATCGTCCGGTCGGGGTCGGCGACACTCGGGGTCACGTCCACGATCACCACCCGGCGGCACAGCTCGGGGTGGACGGCGGCCAGGCGGATCGTCGTCGCGCCGCCCAGGGACATGCCGACAACGGCGGCAGCGGCGGGGGCGATCGCCGGCAGCACCGCGGCGATCGCGTCCGCGTTGCGCCACGGGCCGTAGTCGCGGTCGGTGCGCCAGGAGGAGCGGCCGTGGCCGGGCAGGTCGACGGCCACCGCCGGGCGGCCCAGTGCCAGCGCGACGTAGTCCCAGGTGTGCGCGTTCTGCGCGCCGCCGTGCAGGAACACCACCTCGGGTTCGGTCTCGCCCCAGCGGACATAGCTCAGCTGGCCGCCGTCCGGCAGGTCGGCGTACCCGCGGCTGACCGGCGGGCGGCCGGGGAAGGGCAGGCCGAGTTCCGCGGCGTTCTCGTGCAGCAGGCCGAACTCGTCGTAGTCATCGGACGCCGCCGCGCCACTGGAGGTGTCATCGGTAGCCACATCGCCTCATTCCCGTGATGGATCCCGGCAGAAATGTAGACCGCCACACGGGCCGCATGCTGTCGAGGCCGACGGGCCGACCGGGCTGGGCGCAACGGGACTGTCCGCCGTATGAGGTCGATCCGGCCAGCGCGCCGGCGCCGCGGGAGGGAGCCGGCGTCGCGACCACGCGTCGGTGGAGAACGAACGCCGGAATGTGACCGGGGCCACCGATTGATTTCCCATCGGCCGGCCAACAGGACGGGATCACCCGCGCCGTCCGCCGCGGCCCGTCGCCGGTATCGGTGGACTTAACACTTCACCAGTGCGACAATCCGCCGCCGAGCACCGGCACCAGTCCGGACGATCGGCGACATCCCGATCAGTGCCTACACCGATGATCTGCGCCTCATCGCGGCACCATCAACACGGTCCAGCGCTTTTCCCGATGCCACCACAACGGAGGTTCCGGCTTCCTCCCGAGTGTGCTGACGCGCGGACCCCGGCAAGTAATTTGGCCGCGCGGCAATGCATCCCGTACCCGGCGGTTCCGCCCTCCAACTCCGCAGCAATGGCCGGTCCAGCCGCCCGGAATTCGGCGGTGTCGCGCCGCCGCCGCTATGACCGAACGGTTAGCGCGACTGGCGCCGCCGGCACCGATGGCCGCGCGGCGACCGAGCGTCCTCGGCGGTGGTGGTGAACCGCGCCCGAACGCCGAAGTCCCGCAGGAGCTGCGCATTTGCCGGGAATCCCAGGCCAGGCGACGCACTCACGCCCCGCGCCCCCCCCCGCCCCGCCCCCCCCCCCCCCCCCC
>NZ_JALKFU020000398.1 GCF_023242965.2 Frankia sp. AgKG'84/4 | reverse complement strand
CCGCAGCAGGGCCAGCGCCCGCTCGACCCGCTCGGCGAGCGCCACCGGGCCGCCGGCGGCGACCTGCTCGCCGAGATCACGCAACCCGACGTTGATCTCCGCGTCGGGTGCGGCCCCGAGCCACACGGCGCCGGTGTAATGCTCGAGCAGCCCGCGGGGCTCACCGGCCGGTGGGGCGGCAGCGAGCATCTCGGGAACGTGGACGATCTGCCAGGCCAGATGCCCGGCCAGCGCGCCGACCCGGTAATGGGCCAGCGCGCTCTCGGCGTCCCAGGCAGCGCCCAGCGCCGGGTCGCGCAGCAGCACCGCGGCGGCGGTCGCGGTGTCCAGATAGGTCTGGCAGATCAGGGTCATGGCCGTCCATCCTGCCCGGGTGGGCGCCGACGCGGAACCCTCAGCCACGCGGGCCGGGCAGTGCCCGGGTGAACGTGACGCGGTGCAGCCCCGGCCCGTCGTAGTCGCGCTGCGCCGCGACCCCATCCATCGTCAGGTCCCCGGGATCCACCCGGAAACCGATGCCAGTGTGAAACGCCAACGACACGGCGTTCCCGGGACTGGTGACACACCGGACCCTCCTCGCGCCCCGGGTCGCCGCGAGAGTGAAGAACCGCTGGTAGAGACCCGCGGCGACCCCACGGCGACGCAACCCCGGATCCACCCCGACGAAGTGGACGTAGGCCGTGCCCGGCTGGGACGACGAAAGGAAACCCACGAGAAAAGCCGCGATGCCCCCGTCGGCGTGCTCAGCCAGCACGCTGGTGTCAGTGAAGTGCTGGAAGAACAGCCGGGGGAGCAGCAGAGCACGCTGACGTGACCCGTCGGCACCACCGAAACCCGCCCACCAGTCGTCCATCACCGCCAGCACCCGACGATGATCCGAAACCTCGGGACAACGCAGCGCCAGGCCAGCGGGAAACTCGCTCATCACCCCTGGACCCTGCCAGCACCCCGCACCGCAGGGCCAGGTGTTTTCCACCGCCGCGCCGATCTGCGCTCAGCGTCCCAGGAACGAGGCGAGTTCACCGCGCAGCTTCGCGACGTTCCCCAGGAGCAGATGCCCACCCGCGGGCAGGACCAGCAGCCGGCCGTGGGGGAGACGGGCGGTGATCGCCGCAGCGTCGGCGGGGCGCGGCAGCGGCGAGTCCGTCGCGGTGACAACCAGCGTCGGGCAGGTGATCTTCTCCCAGCGCAGCGTGTCGGCGAGCATCTGCGGGGCACTGACCGTGAAATCGAACATCATCCCGGCGCGGCGCGCCGCGACGGGCAGCATCGTCGCGCTGATCGCCGCGAGTTCGCCGCGGCCCTCTGCGTCCAACGCCCGCCACCCCAGGCCACTGCCGTGCGCGAGCGCGGTGGGATGCCTCGTCGACCACCACACGCCCCGCTCGCCGCGCAGCAGCGCACGCAGCACGAACGCCGGCAGCGTCGGCGTCGGACGTTTCGCGGGCAACACCGGGGACTCCAGGACGAGGCGTTCCACCCGGTCAGGGTGGCGCAGCGCCAGGCGGACCGCCGCCGTCGAACCGGCGGACAGCGACACCACCCGCACCCGGTCCAGGCCCACCGCGTCGAGCAGGCAGGCCAGCGCGTCCCCCTGCCCCTCGGTGCTCGCGTCGGCGGGCAGCTCGGAACCGAGATAGCCATAACGGGACACCGCGATCGCCCGCGCACCCTCGCCCAGACGACGCCGCGCCCAGTCGACACCCTGATCCCAGCCGCCGTTGTTGCCGTGCAGAACCAGCACCGGACGTCCAGGGCCGCCGAGGTCGACGTACTCGACCGTGCCGTGAGGGGTCGCCACCGTGCACAGCGGCACGGGCGGATGCTCGAGGCGACGCCAGGCATCCTCGACATCACGTCGCAGTCGGCTCACCGGTCAGACGACCCTTCCCACGCGGACGTTCCCGGTGGACCGGGCCTGGCCACCGGACTGTTCACCGCCAGCCTCGCACCCGGCACCCCGCAACCGGCGGGGCGCCCACGCCGGGCGCGTCGCCGCCCCGCCGGACGATGCCCCGCCGGACGATGCCCCGCCGCGCCACGACCGGCGCCGCTCGCAGCCCCGCGGCACGTACGCAGACGACTGTCGCACGTCCGACTACCCGCGGTACACGGATCCCCTCACCCCGCAACCTAGAGTGCGTGGGGTGACGGGAAAAATTCGCACTGTGACCATTGCCGGGACGTTGACGGCACTGACCCTCCTCGGCGCCACCACCACCGCCACCACCACCGCCACCGCCGCGCCGGCACCCGGGCGCGCCACCACCCCGCCACCGGTCACCGCCACCGCCACCGCGCCGGCACTTCCCCGTCCCACCGGGAACCTCGCCGTCGGCCGCGACACCCTGCACCTGACCGACCGTTCCCGGCGCGACCCGTGGAGGCCCAGCGCACCCCGCGAACTCATGGTCGACGTCTACTACCCGGCGGTCCCCGCCACCGGCACCCCGGCCCGCTACGCCGACCCGCAGGAGATCCGCCGCTACCTCGCCGCCCTCGGCCTCGCCGAGGTCCTGTCCCCGCAGACGATCGCCGCGACCACGATCGCGAGCCGCACCGGCGCCCGCCCCCTGCCCGGCCACCGGCCGCTGGTCCTGCTCTCACCCGGCCTCGGCGTCGGCCGGCGTTCCCTGACCGGCCTGGCCGAACAACTCGCCAGCCTCGGCCTGCTCGCCGCGACCATCGACCACGCCTACGAGTCCGTCGGCACCGCCTTCCCCGGCGGGCGGATGCTGACCTGCCTGGCCTGCGACCAGATCAACGGCGACGCCGCGTTCACCGCCGCCGCGCGCACCCGCGGCGCCGACCTGTCGTTCGTCCTGACCAGCCTCACCGGCCCACACCCGACCTGGCGCGGCGCGGCACTCGTCGACCCCACCCGCATCGGCGCCGTCGGGCACAGCCTCGGCGGCGCCGGCGCGATCTCCGCGATGATCCGCGACCCGCGGGTCGACGTCGGGGTCAACATGGACGGCACCGTAGGGGAGATCCCCCCACCCGGGGCGCTGGGCGCACGCCCGGTGCTGCTGCTCGGCGCGAGCGCGGACCATCCCGGCCCCCGCGACACGATCATCCCCGCCGGCGACGACGACCCGAGCTGGGCGGCGAGCTGGCAGCGGCTGGGACCCGGCCGGCTCTGGCTCGACGTCGACGACGCCGAACACTTCAGCTTCACCGACGACCCGGTCCTCGCCGACCAGCTGCCCCCGCCACCCGCCGCCATCCCGGTCGACCAGCAGCGACTCACCGGCGCCCGCGCACTGGAGATCACCCGCGCCTACGTCGGCGCGTTCCTGCTACGCGCGTTCACCGGCCACACCCAGCCGCTGCTCGACACTCCCAGCCCCGCCTACCCGCAGGTCCGTGTCATCGGCCGCTGAAACCACCACCGGCTCCCAGCGGATCCTGGATTCAGCCCTGCTCGTTCGCCGCGGGCGTGGCCTCGGCGCCCGGTCGATGACAGAGCAGCATCGCCGAAGGTTGCCGGTTATGGCGATCCGGGGGGCGGCGCAACCGCGCGGTCTCCACGAACCCGCCGCGGCGCGCCAGCTCACCCATCCGCGGTAGCGGCCAGCGGTGCGACGGCGCGACCTTGTGCGCGTGGGGCAGGGGACCGCCGCCGTCGGTATCGGTGCCCTGGAAGGCCACCAGCAGCTGCCCGCCCGGGGCGAGGACCCGGTGGAACTCGGCGAACAGCCCGTCCATCCGCGCCGGCGGGGTGTGGATGACCGAGTACCAGGCGACGATCCCACCCAGGCTCGCGTCGGCGAACGGCAGCCGCGCCGCCAACCCGAGCGCGAACGCCACCCCCGGATGGTCCCGCCGCGCCCGACGGATCATCGCCGCGGACAGGTCCACCCCGACGGCCTCCACCCCCAGCCGGCGCAGCAGGGCGGTGAGCTGACCAGGCCCGCAGCCGACGTCGGCAACGACACCACGACCGCCCCCGGCCACGGCGGTGGCGCGGACCAGCTCCGCGAACGCGGCGATGATCGCCCGGTCCACCGGCTGCGCGTCCAGCGCGCCGGCGAACAGCTCCGCGTAAAGATCAGCGACCTGGTCGTAGCCGTCACGCACGTCGCGCAGCGACGTCCCCGGCGCGCAGGAATCCACGACCAGCGATGCTAGACAGGGCCCGCAGCGCACCGCGAACCGCGCCCTGACCCAACGCGCGAACGCGGGTGGGTGCTCGGCAACAGCCTGGGGCTGCCGAGCACCCACCGCCATGACACGCGCGTGAACGGTCCGTAGCCGGCGCGACCTGCACCGTCGCCCCGCCACCGTTCACCACCTTCACCCCGCCCGGGGCCTCGCGGAGCTGGGCGGCGACGCGATCGGCGAGGGGCACCCGACCCGCGGCCGCAGCGGACAGACGCCCGCCGCTCGGGTCCACGAGCAGGGGTGCAACGGGCGCGCGGGCCGCCATCGCGCTGTCCACCGCCATCGCGTCTCGTGCCCGGGCCACGGTGGGGCCCCGCAGGCGGAACTCAGGCGTGTTCACCGGTGATCGCGTGCTGCACCGGCACGCCGTCCGGCCGGTAGATCCGCGCCGCCGGGCCGGACGGATCGGTCCCCAGGGTGTTCCCGCAGCGGGTGGACACCCACGTGGAGAAACTGTTGGGGCGCATCAGCGGCCGCCAGCTCTCCAGGTCGTAGGTCGCACCGGTGGCGAAACCGGATCCACCGCCGAGCGCGGGAAGCTGCGCCAACGCCTGATGGCAGGTCAGCTGCGCGTGCAGGCTGTCGGCGACCGGCCCGGTCAGACCCCGCACGCAGCTGTTGACCGCCGTCCACATCGCCGCGACGGTCGGCAGGCGGCTGGCCTTACGCGACGCCACGGTCGGCCGCAGCGAGATCCGGAACCGCGTGTCCGTCCACCGCTGCACGACGATCTCCTCGACGTCCACCGACGCCCCGCAGAACGGCGCGCCCTCGGCGCGCACC
>NZ_JALKFU020000397.1 GCF_023242965.2 Frankia sp. AgKG'84/4 | reverse complement strand
GACGAGGACTCCGCCGGCGGCTGGGGCGGCGAGCCCGACATCCGCTGAGCCGTCGCCGCGGGCCGGGCGCGATCCGCACCCGCGCGTGGCGGCCAGCCGGATCTCCGGCCAGCCAGATCTCCGGCCAGCCAGATCTCCGGCCAGCCGTGGCCCGCCGGCCCCGCCACCTCATAGGGTCGGGCCTGTGAGCGCCTCCAACACCGCCATCGACTCCCCGATCGACCCCACCATCGACGAGCTGTGGGAACGCCGGGGGGATCTGAGCCCCGCCGACGTCGACGCCCGCAAGACCATCGTCGCGGCCGTCGACGCCATCGACGCCGGCGACGCCCGGGTCGCGACCGTCACCGCGGACGGCTCCGTCGCCGTCGACGAGCGGGCCAAGCGGGCCATCCTGCTGTCGTTCAAGGTCCTGCCCATGGTCGAGTCGTCCGCCGGAGACTTCCACTTCCACGACCGGGTGCCGTTGAAGACCCGCTTCGACGGTGTCCGGGTGGTGCCGGGAGCCATCGTCCGCTGGGGCGCGCACATCGAGCCCGGCGCGATCCTCATGCCGAGCTACACCAACATCGGCGGCCATGTCGGCACCGGCACCCTCGTCGACACCTGGGCGACGGTCGGCTCCTGCGCCCAGGTCGGGCGCAACGTGCACCTGTCCGGCGGAGTCGGCCTCGGTGGGGTGCTCGAACCGCCGAACGCGGTGCCCGTCGTCGTCGAGGACGACGCCTTCGTCGGCAGCCGCTGCATGGTCGTCGACGGGGCCCGGGTTCGCCGTGGCGCGAAGCTGGGCGCCGGGGCGATCCTCACCGCCTCCACCCACGTCTTCGACGCGACCACCGGCGAGGAGTACCCGCGCGGCGAGATCCCCGCGCGCGCCGTCGCCGTCGGCTCGACCAGGGTCCGCTCGTTCCCCGCCGGCGATTTCGGGATGCCGTGCATCCTCGTGCTGCGTACCCTCGCCGAGGGGGAGATCCACGACAAACTCGCCCTCAACGACGTCCTGCGCGAGCACGGCGTCGCCGGCTGAGTGTTGGCCGGCTGAGTGTTGGCCGGCTTCGTGTCGGCCGGCTCAGCGTCCGCCGGCTCAGCGTCCGCCGGCTCAGCGTCCGCCGGCTCAGCGTCACCGTCCTGGCCGCGCCCGCGCGGCGCGGCCGGGGCGGGGTCATAGGGTTGACCTCATGGAGCTGGAGCTCACTGCCCCGGTCGGGAAACTCACCCGGGCCCTGGTGGACGTGCCGTCCGTCAGTGGTGACGAGGCCGCGCTCGCGGACGCGGTGCAGCACGCCCTCACCAGAATCGCCGGCCTGCGGGTCGACCGGGACGGCGACGCGGTCGTCGCCCGGACCTCGCTGGGCCTGCCGTCCCGGGTGGTGCTCGCCGGCCATCTCGACACCGTCCCGCTCGCCGACAACCTGCCGGCGCGCCTGGCCGGCGGCCGGCTCTACGGCTGCGGCACCTCCGACATGAAGGCCGGGGTGGCAATCGCGCTGCGCCTGGCCGCCACGCTGCCGTTGACCGACCCGGGCGCGCTGCGCCACGACATCACCTGGATCTGCTACGACAATGAGGAGGTCGCCGCGGCCCGCAACGGCCTGCGGCGCCTCGTCGAGCGCCACCGCGACTGGCTCGACGGCGACCTCGCGATCCTGATGGAGCCGACGTCCGGCGAGATCGAGGCCGGCTGCCAGGGCACGTTGCGCGTCGTTGTGACACTGCCCGGCACCCGCGCCCACTCGGCCCGCTCCTGGCTCGGCGACAACGCCATCCACAAGGCCGGTGAGGTCCTGCGCCGCCTCGCCGACTACGAGGCGCGCAGTGTGACGCTGGATGGCTGCACCTACCGCGAGGGCCTGTCCGCGGTCCGGGTGGAGGGTGGCGTCGCCGGCAACGTCATCCCCGACGAGTGCCGGGTCACGGTGAACTTCCGTTTCGCCCCGGACCGCACCGGCGACGACGCGATCGCGCATGTCCGCGAGGTGCTGGCCGGCTACGACGTGGCGGTCGCCGATCTGGCCGGCGGCGCGCCCCCCGGCCTGGCCGCGCCCGCGCCTCGCCCCACCCAGCTTGGCTCCACCTGGACGAGCCCGCCTACCTCCATGATCGCGGGTGAGCTCGAGGTAGTGGGGGTTATTTGCAGAATTGCCCGTTTTCGCCGGTTCGGCGCGGGGTAGTTCTTCTGGTGTCGGGGCCAGCGGACCGCATCGCCGCCCCGATCCGTGGCGGGATCGGCTCCCGCGGCGGGCAGCGTCCGCGGGGCGGCCTCACCCCCCTTCCGAGACCGCCTCGCCGACCGCCCCCGGACCTGCCGGCGTCGTGCCGAGACGGCTCCCCGTGATCGGCCTCGAATCCTCCATTGCACCACTGATCAGGGCCTGTGGATGGCGCTCATCCACAGGGCCTCCGTTGACGCATGGTGGGCCTCGTTCTCTCCCAACCGACCGGGAATCGAGGCCGCCATGTCCCCCGCCCCGCCCCTGCTGACCGCCGCGGAGGCTCGCGGCCCCGCAGACCGGCCCCTCCTCGTGACCGGCGCCCCGGATCTCCTCGACGACCTGCTTCGTCTCGCTGAGGTGGCCGGGGTGAACGCCACGGTGGCCACTGATCCAGTCGCGGTGCACCGGGCCTGGGCACGCGCACCGCTGGTCATCGTGTGCATGGATCGGGCGGAGGCCTGCGTCGCCGCAGGTCTTCCCTACCGGCCGCACGTGGTGCTCGTCGGCGATCAGGTCGAGGACCGTCGCGTCTGGTCGGCCGGCGCCCGGCTCGGCGCCGATCATGTTGTCTTTCTTCCCGCGGCCGAATCCTGGCTGGTGCGGACGCTGGCCGAGTTCGGCGGCCCGACCCGGCGCGCCTCGACGACGATCGGTGTGGTCGCGGGCCGCCGTGGCAGCGGCGCGTCGACCCTGTCGGCGGCGCTCGCTCTCGCGGGTCAGCGCCACGGACTGGACACCATGCTCGTCGACGCCGATCCGCGTGGAAGCGGTCTCGGGACCGCGTTCGCGCGCCTGATGCCGGCCGTCGAGGGGACCCCGCGCGACCACCCGCGGCCCACCGGCCGCCCGGCCGCGAGCGGGAACCCGCCCGCCGGCTACGGCGAACTATCGGTGGTCTACTGGGATCAGGAGTGCGGTCCCGAGCTTCCCACCGCGGCCATGGAGACCCTGCTGACCACGGCGAGTTCCACGGCGGACCTGGTGATCATCGATCTCCCCTGGCAGCCGGATCCCGCTGCCGCTCTCGCCCTGGAGGCCTGCCGCACCACGCTGGTCGTGCTGCGCGCCGATCCCCCATCGATCCCGACGGCCCGCCGGGTCTGCTCCGTCGTCCAACGCCGGTGCCGTGACGTCCGCACCGTCGTGCGGACAGTCTCCTCCGCCGCACTCACGCCGGCGAAGGTCAGCGCGCTGCTGGGCGCCCCCCTCGCCGGCGTGATCACCGACGGCACCGACCCGGCCGGGTCGGTGCCGTCACAGAGCGACCCCTCCCCGGGCGCGGCCCGGCCGCCGGCGCCCGGCCCGCCCCTCGGCGATCGGCTGCTGGCCGGGCTGGGAATCCTCGACAGCCCCGTCGAGCCCGGCGAATGGTCGTGAGCGGGCGACGCGGCGGATCGCCGCCCGCCGAGCCGGCCACCTCGACGGAGGTCGTTCTCCCCGAGACGACCTCGGCCGGTCCGCTTGACCCGTTCCTCGCGGATCCGCACGTCACCGACGTGCTGGTCAACGGGCCCGACGAGGTGTGGGTGGAACGGCGAGGCAGGTTGACGCGGACCTCAGTCGTCTTCGCCGACGAGGAATCGGTCCGCCGGCTCGCCGTTCGGCTGGCTGCCGCCGCCGGCCGACGCCTGGACGCGGCCATGCCGTTCGCCGACGTCATGCTCCGGGACGGAACGCGTATGCACGCCGTCCTCGCGCCCACGGCGGTGCGGGGAACATGCCTGTCACTGCGCCGGCCCCGCAGGCGACCGTTCACCTTCGACGAGCTGGTGCTGGCCGGAACGATCAGCCCGCTGGTCGCCGCGGTGCTGCGCGCGGTTCTCGCCGCGCGGCTCGCCGCGGTCGTGACCGGTGGAACCGGAACTGGTAAAAGCACTCTGCTCGCCGCACTGCTCGGCGCGGTGCGGCCGAGTGAACGCATCGTCCTCGTGGAGGACACAGCGGAACTCGTCGTGACCCGGCCCGGCCTGGTCCGACTCGAGGCCAGACCGCCCAACATCGAGGGCGCCGGCGAGGTCACCCAGCGCGATCTGGTCCGCCAGGCGCTGCGGATGCGTCCCGACCGGCTGGTGGTCGGCGAGGTGCGCGGTCCCGAAGTGCTCGATCTTCTCGTCGCGCTCAACACCGGCCACGAGGGCGGGCTGAGCACCGTGCACGCCAATGACACCCGTTCGGTGCCGACCCGGCTGGAAGCGCTCGCTGCCCTCGCCGGGCTGTCCCGCGCGGCGGTGCACAGTCACGTCGCGGCGGCCCTGCACGCGGCCGTTCACCTGAGCCGTGACCCCGACGGGCACCGTCGCGTCCACGCGATCGGTGTCTTTCACCGGGCTCCGGACGGACTGGTGCGGGTCGTGCCCGCGCTCGTCACACCGACCGCGGCGAGCGGACGGCGCGGCCCGGGACGGTGCGATCCGGTGGCCGCGCCGGGCCTGCCGCTGCTGCGCCGCCTGCTGCACTCCCGCGGTGTGCCGCTGCCGCCGACGGCCAGCGGGGCAGCTCCAGAGGATGGCGAGAAGGGTATCGGCGCCCCGGGGGCGAACGGATTCGCGTTGACGGGAAGATCGGCGTGAAGGCCCGCGTGGTCGGGCCGGCCGGCGCCGCCGCCACACCTCCTTTCGCGTCCTTCTCGCACCGGCCCCGCGGCGCGACGGTCCGCACGGCCGTCGTCGCGCCGCTCGGCCACATCCTGGTCATCGGCGCCGCGGCGGCGCTCGCCGGTCCCGTCGCGGCGGGAGTCGTGGC
>NZ_JALKFU020000396.1 GCF_023242965.2 Frankia sp. AgKG'84/4 | reverse complement strand
GCGGCGAACTGCTTGAGGGCGGCGAACTGCTTGAGGGCGGCGAACTGCTTGAGGGCGGCGAACTGCTTGAGGGCGGCGAACTGCTTGAGGGCGGCAAGCTGGCTGAGGGCGGCGAGCTGGCTGAGGGCGGCGAGGCTGATCGGGCCCGCGCGGACAGGGGTGCCTGCGGCGCGCCCGCGGATGCCTTCGGGTCCGCGCCTGGACGCGGGGTGGAGGCGGCGGACTGAGCGCGACTGTGGGCTCGGCGCGCGGATTCGGGGCTGTCCGCGTCGCGAGTTGCCGCGGACGCACGCTCGTCCGACCCGCTCCCCTGCTCGACCATCCGACCACTCCCTGACCTGAACTCCCTGACGCGGGCCTGTTCGCCCTCGTTCCGCCCCGGGCGGGACGCCGGCGGAGCGAGGCCGCCGACGGCGGGGTACGGCGACGGCGGTGGTGAACGGGCATCATCATGACAGCCGCCCCGGGGTAACCCGAGGGGCGCGTCGGCTCGTGTGGGAGTCCGGACGGGGAGCGCGTCGCCACTGACACGCAACGGCGCCGGCCAGGCGTGCGGACGCCGGCCCGCCGTCGCGCTCCGGGAGCGAACTGTTCGGAGCAGGCGTACGGAGGCGGCGTCCGCGCGGGGGTGGGCGCCCGACCGTCGTTCGGCGCGGGGTGGGTCCCGCGACGACCGTTCGCCGGTCAGGCGTCCGCCAGGAGCGGAGGGTGCTGGCCGGCCGGGTCAGCCGCGAGACTGATCCGGCCGGCGGGGTGATCGGCCCGGTGGGGCGGTCAGATCACCTCGCCGATGCGGTGCACCCGCATCGAGTTCGTCATGCCGGCGACGCCCGGCGGGGTTCCGGCGACGACGACGACGAGCTCGCCGGGCCGGCACCGGCCGATCTGCAGCAGTGCGGTGTCGACCTGGCGGACCATCTCGTCGGTGCTTTCCGCGAACGGCACGACGAAGGTCTCCACGCCCCAGAACAACGCCATCTGGCTGCGGACGGCCGGCAGCGGGGTGAAGGCGAGGACCGGCACCTCGCTGCGGTAGCGGGCCAGGCGCCGGGCGGTGTCGCCGCTGAGGGTGTGGGCGACGAGGTACCGGGCACCGACGGCCTGCCCCACCGAGGTGGCCGCCTGGGCGAGCGCGCCGCCGAGGGTCCGCGGCTCGGTCCGCACCGGCGGGATCCGGCCGAGGTCCGCCTCGGCGGTCTCGATGATGCGGGCCATCGTGGCGACGGCCTCGATCGGGTAGGCGCCGACACTCGTCTCCGCCGACAGCATGATCGCGTCCGCGCCGTCGAGGACCGCGTTGGCGCAGTCGCTCGCCTCCGCCCGGGTCGGCCGTGGTGCGCTGACCATGGACTCGAGCACCTGAGTGGCGACGATCACCGGCTTGGCCCGTTCCCGGGCCTGGGTGACGATGCGCTTCTGCGCCAGCGGCACGTCCTCCAGTGGCAGCTCGACGCCGAGGTCACCGCGGGCGACCATCAGCCCGTCGAAGGCCTCGACGATACCGTCGAGGGCGGCCATCGCCTGCGGCTTCTCGATCTTGGCGTGGACGGGGATCCTGATCCCCACCTCGTCCATGATCGTGTGGACCGCCTTGACATCGGAGGCGTTGCGCACGAACGACAACGCGATCATGTCGACGCCGAGACCGAGGGCGAAGCGAAGGTCGTCGCCGTCCTTCTCGCTCAGCGCCGGCACCGTGAGCGCCGCGCCGGGGATGTTCATCCCCTTGTGGTCGCTCACCGGCCCACCGACGATCACCGTGGTGTGCACGTCGGTGTCGGTGACCTCGTCGATCTGCAGGACGAGGCGGCCGTCGTCGACGAGGATGCGGTCCCCGGCGGAGACGTCGGCGGGCAGGTCGGAGTAGGTCGTGCCGACCTCGTGCTGGTCGCCGGGCACGTCCCGGACGGTGACGGTGAACCGCTGCCCCGGGGTGAGGGTGGCGCGTCCGTCCGCGAAGCTACCGAGGCGGATCTTCGGGCCCTGCAGGTCGGCGAGGATGCCGACGTTGCGGCCCGCCGCCTCCGCCGCCTCGCGCACTCTCGCGTAGACGGCGGCGTGCTGTTCGTGCGTTCCATGGGAGAAGTTCAGGCGGGCAATATCCATTCCCGCGTCGACGAGGGCCCGGACCTTCTCAGGCGAACTGGTGGCCGGACCGAGGGTGCAGACAATCTTGGCTCTACGTGGCACAGACAAAGCCTAAGTACTGATCGATGGTCTTTGCGCACGGGGGCCGTCCGGAGCGGCGCGTGGCGTCCCGAACCAGTAGTCAGATCAGGTCAATGAGGCACATGCTGCGCGTGGCCACGCGGCGGCGTACCGTGCCACTCGTCGCCCGTGACGCACCGGCCCACCGCCGCGGCGCTTACGGGAGGCGGCGGATACCACACGGGGGCCGCCGGCACCATGCGGGAACGGCCGGCACCATGCGGGAACGACACGCACCATGCGGGAACGACACGCACCATGCGGGAACGACACGCACCATGCGGGAACGACACGCACCATGCGGGAAAGACGGCAAGGACGCCGACGATCCCGACAGCGGCTGGACCGGAGCTCAGAAGTCGCTATCCCACCGTCGAGTCCCCCCCGGAGGCGGGCATGAATCGAAATCCCGGTATTCATCGGCAGCCGTCCGGCGATGTCGACATCGCGTTCGTCGACGCCGCGGACGCCGGACCGGCCGACGCGGGCGCCTCGCCGGCCTCGGTCACCCCGGCGGAGGCCGCGCCGACGGGGCCGGGCGAATCCGTCTCCTGATCATACCTTGGTGGTCCCCCGGCTGATCCCTCAGACGGGGGCACCCGCCGGGTCGCCCGCCCCGACAGGTGTCACCCGGCCGGCGCCAGCGGCACCACCGGCGTCAGCGGCACGACCGGCGTCAGCGGCACCACCGACCGCGGCCGACGCTGTCGCCGCCAGGTCAGGACCGGGTACCCCCGTGGTCGAGCGGAACTGCGTCCGGTACAGCTCGGCGTAGAGTCCCCCGCGGGCCAGCAGCTCGTCGTGGGTGCCGCTCTGCACCACGCGGCCGCCGTCGATGACAAGGATCTGGTCGGCGTCCCGCACGGTGGACAACCGATGCGCGATGACCAGCGAGGTGCGCCCGGCGAGGGCGGCCGCCAGCGCCCGCTGCACTGCCGCCTCGGACTCGCTGTCAAGATGCGCGGTGGCCTCGTCCAGCACGACGACCCCCGGCGCGCGCAGCAGCAGCCGGGCGATCGCCATCCGCTGCTTCTCCCCGCCGGACAGGCGGTGACCCCGATCGCCGACGACCGTGTCCAGGCCGTCCGGCAGCTCACGGGCGAACCGCCCGATCTGCGCGGCGTCCAGGGCGGCCCACATCTGGTCCTCGGTGGCCTCCGGGCGGGCGAGCAGCAGGTTCGCCCGCACGGTGTCGTGGAACAGGTGCGCGTCCTGGGTGACGACGCCGACGGCGGACCGCAGCGACCGCAGCGTCAGGTCGCGCACGTCGTGCCCGCCCACCCGCACCGCACCGCAGACCACGTCGTACATCCGCGGGACGAGCTGGCTCATCGTCGTCTTGCCGGCGCCGGACGGCCCCACGATCGCGATCATCTGTCCGGGCTCGGCGCGGAAGGTGATGTCATGGAGTACCGGCGTCGGCACCTGGCCGTCGAGGACCGCCACCGATTCCAGTGAGGCGAGGGAGACCTCGTCCGCGGCCGGATAGCGAAATCCCACCTGGTCGAACTCGACCGCGACGGCGCCCGGTGGTAGATCCACCGCGCCGGGCCGGTCCACGATCGCCGGCGCCAGGTCGAGAACCTCCAGCACCCGTTCGAAGGACACCAGCGCCGTCATCACGTCGACGTGCACACTGGACAACTGGCTGAGCGGCCCGTAAAGCCGGGACAGATAGGCGGTCAACGCCACCAGGGTGCCGATCTGGAGATCTCCGCGGGCGGCGAGCCGGCCGCCGACGCCATACACCAACGCCGTTGCCAGCGCGCCGACGAGCGTGAGCAACACGAAGAATATCCGGCCATACATGGCCTGAGTAACACCGATGTCACGTACTCGACCCGCCCGGCCGCGAAAGTTGGCCTCCTCCCGTTCGGGCGAGCCGTAGAGCTGCGTCAGCATCGCGCCGGAGACGTTGAATCTCTCCGTCATCGTGTTGTGCATCTCGGCGTTCACTCCGTAGCGTTCACGGGTGAGCCGGGCGAGCCGCGGGCCGAACGCTCGGGCCGGAAAGATGAATGCTGGCAGCAACACCAGTGATACCAGGGTGATCTGCCAGGACAGAACGGCCATGGCGGCCAGGGTGAAGGCGGCGGTGAGCACATTCGACAACACCGATGACAGCGTGTTCGTGAACGCAGACTGCGCGCCGAGGACGTCATTGTTCAGCCGACTGGTGAGCGCCCCGGTCTGCGTCCGGGTGAAGAACGCCAGCGGCTGACGCTGCACGTGCTCGAAGATCTGGCTGCGCAGCTCGTAGATCAGGCCCTCGCCAATGCGGGCCGAGTACCAGCGCTGACCGAGGGTGAGTCCCGCGTCGACGAAGGCCAGGGCGGCGACGAGGCCGGCGAGCGCCTCGACGTAGCCGATCCGGTGGCGCTCGATGCCGCCATCGATGATCTCTTTGAGGATGAGGGGGAGCACGGCGCCGAGGGCAGCGCTCCCCACGATCAGAACGAGGAAGCACCCGAGCTCCCGCCGCCATGGCTTCGCGAACCCCGCGACGCGGCGCACCGTGCCCGCTCGCAGGGCGGTCTTCGCCACCGTGCGGTCGGCTGTCGCGGAGCGCATCACCGCCCACCCCTCCGGTCCCGGCCGCATCGCGCCTCCCACCGTTCGTCGCCGCCCAAAAGTTTGCCGTGTAAGCATGTAAGCATCAGTGGCGGTGTGGGCATTCCGCCTACGGAAGGCTATGTTCCGAGGTGGCCGCGGCGGGTGGCGGCCGCGGCGGGTGGCGGCCGTCGGCGGCTGCGCCGGTCGGCCAGGGT
>NZ_JALKFU020000395.1 GCF_023242965.2 Frankia sp. AgKG'84/4 | reverse complement strand
GCCCACCGCCGACCCGCGCCATCCGGGCGCGCACCCGCCGCAGGCCCGCCACAGTGGCTGGGACCATCCCGAGCAGACCGACCCCGGCCGGTCCCCGGTCGATCCTTTGACCTCGCCCCTCGGTGAGGTCCGCAGGCTGAAGGAGGATCGTTGAGCACCCTCACCACCAGGCCCGGCGCCGCCGGCGAGTGGCCGCAGTCCACCGCCACGGCCGAGCAGGGCCGCCCGGCCGACCAGGGCCGCCCGACCCGCGCCGTGCTCATGCTGGAGGACGGCCGCGGCTTCGCCGGCGAGGCCTACGGTGCGATCGGCGAGACGTTCGGCGAGGCCGTGTTCTCCACCGGGATGACCGGCTATCAGGAGACGCTGACCGACCCGTCCTTCCACGGCCAGGTCGTCATCATGACGGCGCCGCACATCGGTAACACCGGCGTGAACGACGAGGACTACGAGTCCGACCGCATCCAGGTCGCGGGCTTCGTCGTGCGCGACCCGGCGCGCCGGGCGTCGAACTGGCGCTCCCGCGGCAGCCTCGACGACGAGCTCGCCGGGGCCGGCGTGGTCGGCATCAGCGGCATCGACACCCGGGCGCTGACCCGCCACCTGCGCGAGCGGGGGGCGATGCGCTGCGGGATCAGCAGCGTGCTCGGCGACGAGCCGGCGCAGGGCCCGTGGCCGGAACTGCTCGAGAAGGTGCGCAGCTCGCCGCGGATGGTCGGCGCCGACCTGGCCCCGCTGGTCTCCACCCGGGCGCCGTACGTCGTGCCGGCCCGTGACGGCGCGCCGCTGTTCACGGTCGCCGCACTGGACCTCGGCATCAAGCGGGCCACCCCGGCGGCGCTGGCGGCGCTGGGCTGCGAGGTGCGCGTGCTGCCGGCCCGCACCACCGGCGAGGAACTGCTCGCGCTGCGCCCCGACGGGGTGTTCCTCTCCAACGGTCCCGGCGACCCGGCGACCGCCGACTACGCGGTCGACGCGCTGCGCACCGTGCTGCGCGCCGGGGTGCCGGTCTTCGGGATCTGCTTCGGCCACCAGGTGCTGGCCAGGGCGCTGGGGTTCGACACGTACAAGCTGACCTACGGCCACCGCGGGGTGAACCAGCCGGTCGGTGACGTGGCCACCGGTCGCATCGCGGTGACCAGCCAGAACCACGGCTTCGCCGTGCGCGCGCCGCTGACCGGCGCGACGGACACCCCGTTCGGCCGGGTGGTCGCCAGCCACATCGGCCTCAACGACGACGTCGTCGAGGGATTGGAGTGCCTGGACGTGCCGGCATTCAGCGTGCAGTTCCATCCGGAGGCCGCCCCGGGCCCGCATGACGCGGCCGGGTTGTTCGAGAAGTTCCGTGACCTGATGGCCGTGACCCGCCAGGTGCGCGCGGCGAGTGCCGGAGGGCGGTCCTGATGCCCCGGCGCGACGATCTGCGCAGCGTCCTGGTGATCGGCTCGGGGCCGATCGTCATCGGCCAGGCCTGTGAGTTCGACTACTCCGGAACCCAGGCGTGCCGGGTGCTGCGGGCGGAGGGCCTGCGGGTCGTCCTGGTCAACAGCAACCCGGCCACGATCATGACCGACCCGGAGCTCGCCGACGCGACCTACGTCGAGCCGATCACCCCGGACATCGTCACGAAGATCATCGATCGGGAGCGCCCCGACGCCCTGCTGGCCACCATGGGCGGCCAGACGGCGCTGAACACCGCCGTCGCCCTGCACGACGCCGGGGTGCTGGAGCGCTTCGGCGTGCGGCTCATCGGCGCGAACATCGACGCGATCCGCGCCGGTGAGGACCGCCAGGCGTTCAAGGACATCGTCGCCGCCGTCGGTGGCGAGACCGCGCGCAGCGCGATCTGCCACACCGTCGAGGAGTGCCTGGCCGCGGGGGAGGAGTTCGACTACCCCGTCGTGGTGCGCCCGAGTTTCACCCTCGGCGGCGCCGGCAGCGGCTTCGCCCACGACCCGGCCGAGCTGACCCGGATGTCCGCCGCGGGGCTCGCGGCGAGCCCGTCGACGGAGGTCCTGGTCGAGGAGTCGATCCTCGGCTGGAAGGAGTTCGAGCTGGAGCTCATGCGTGACCGCGCCGACAACGTGGTCGTCGTCTGCTCCATCGAGAACGTCGACCCGATGGGCGTGCACACCGGCGACTCGATCACCGTCGCGCCGGCGATGACCCTGACCGACCGCGAGTACCAGCGGATGCGGGACATGTCGATCGAGGTGATGCGGGCCGTCGGCGTCGACGCGGGCGGCTGCAACATCCAGTTCGCCGTCGACCCGGCCACCGGCCGGCAGGTCGTCATCGAGATGAACCCGCGGGTCTCGCGTTCCTCGGCGCTGGCGTCGAAGGCCACCGGCTTCCCGATCGCCAAGATCTCCGCGAAGCTCGCACTGGGCTACACCCTCGACGAGATCCCCAACGACATCACCCGCACCACCCCGGCCGCCTTCGAGCCGACGCTGGACTACATCGTGGTGAAGGTGCCGCGGTTCGCGTTCGAGAAGTTCCCCGGCGCGGACGAGACGCTGACGACCACGATGAAGTCCGTCGGCGAGGCGATGGGCGTCGGGCGCAGCTTCGCCGAGGCGCTGCAGAAGGCGCTGCGGTCGATGGAGGCCACCGGCTCGACGTTCTCCTTCGCTCGATCCGAAGCTACCCCCGGGTCCGAAGCCACCCCCGGGTCCGGCGACGACGCGGCCGCGCTGCTCGCCCGCGCCAGGCAGCCGCGTGACGGGCGCCTCGCCGTCCTGCAGCGGGCGCTGCTCGCCGGTGCCGATCCGGCCGAGGCCAGCCGGGTCACTGGCATCGACCCCTGGTTCGTCGACCAGATCGTGTTCATCAACGAGGTCGCCGCCGCGGTCACCCGCGACCCCGCCGGCATCCGCCGGGCCAAGCGGGCCGGCTTCTCCGACGCCCAGCTCGCCGAGATCCTCGAGACGAAGGAGGACGTGGTCCGGGCGTTCCGGCACCGCAACGGCATCCGGCCGGTGTTCAAGACCGTCGACACCTGCGCCGCCGAGTTCGCCTCCGCGACGCCGTACCACTACTCCGCCTACGACGACGAGTCCGAGGTGGCGCCGAGCGACCGGCCGCGGGTCATCGTGCTCGGCAGCGGCCCGAACCGCATCGGCCAAGGCATCGAGTTCGACTACGCCTGCTGCCACGCGGTGATGGCGCTGTCCGACGCCGGCTACGAGACCGTCATGGTCAACTGCAACCCGGAGACGGTCTCCACCGACTACGACACCGCCGACCGGCTCTACGTCGAGCCGCTGACGGTCGAGGACGTCCTCGAGGTCGTGCACGCCGAGCAGCAGGCCGGCCCGCTGGCCGGGGTGATCGTCCAGCTCGGCGGCCAGACCCCGCTGGGGATCGCCGCGGCGCTCGCCGACGCCGGCGTGCCGATCGTCGGGACCCCGCCGAAGGCGATCCACCTGGCGGAGGACCGTGGCCTGTTCGGCCGGGTGCTCGCCACCGCCGGCCTGCCCTCTCCCCCGCACGGGGTGGCGACGTCGTTCGCCGAGGCCCGCACCGTCGCCGAGCGGATCGGCTACCCGGTGCTCGTGCGGCCGTCGTACGTGCTCGGCGGGCGCGGCATGGAGATCGTCTACGACGACACGATGCTGCGTGACTACATCGAGCGGGCCACCGCGATCTCCCCGGAACACCCGGTGCTCGTCGACCGGTTCCTCGACGACGCCGTCGAGATCGACGTCGACGCGCTGTTCGACGGCGAGACGCTCTACCTCGCCGGGGTGATGGAGCACATCGAGGAGGCCGGGGTGCACTCCGGCGACTCGGCCTGCGCGCTGCCGCCGATCACGCTCGGGCGCTCCGAGTTGGAGCGCATCCGCACCTCCACCGAGGCGATCGCCCGCGGTGTGGGGGTGCGCGGCCTGCTCAACGTCCAGTACGCGCTGCAGTCCGACGTCCTGTACGTGCTGGAGGCCAACCCGCGGGCCTCGCGGACCGTGCCGTTCGTGTCGAAGGCGACCGCGGTGCCGCTGGCCAAGGCCGCCGCCCGGGTGATGCTCGGCGCGACCATCGGCGAGCTGCGGGCCGAGGGCCTGCTGCCGCGCACCGGTGACGGTGCCAGCCTGCCGCTGGACTCGCACATCGCCGTCAAGGAGGCGGTGCTGCCGTTCGGCCGGTTCCGTGACGCCGTCGGGCGCGGGGTCGACACCGTGCTCGGGCCGGAGATGAAGTCCACCGGTGAGGTGATGGGCATCGACGACGGCTTCGGTACCGCCTACGCCAAGTCGCAGGCCGCCGCCTACGCCGGTCTGCCCACCTACGGACGGGTGTTCGTCTCGGTGGCGAACCGGGACAAGCGGGCGATGATCTTCCCGATCAAGCGGCTCGCCGATCTGGGCTTCGTCGTCTACGCCACCGAGGGCACCGCCGACGTGCTGCGGCGCAACGGTGTCAAGGCTGTCGTGCTCGGCAAGCACCGCTCGCCCACCGAGGGCCTGCTCGACTGCGTGGAGATGATCAACTCCGGGCAGCTCGATCTGGTCATCAACACCCCGTGGGGGGTAGGGCCGCGACTGGACGGCTACGAGATCCGCACGGCCTGCGTCAGCGCCGGCGTGCCGTGCATCACCACCATCCAGGGCGCCGCCGCCTGCGTGCAGGGCATCGAGGCGCTGGTGCGCGGCGAGCTCGGCGTCCGGCCGCTGCAGGAGTACCACACCGCCCTGCGCGAGGCCTGGGACGACGACGGCGGCGGCATACCCGCCGGCCGGGACACGTCCCCGGGCACCGGCCCCGCGCCGGGTGGGGGTATTCCGGGTGGTTCGGTGCCGGGAGGTTCGGTGCGGGGTGGTTCGGTGCCGGGTGCGGCGGATGGCGTGCTGGGCGGATCGACGGAGTCCGCGCCGCGACCCGGCGAGGGGGACGACGGTGGCGCGCAGGTCGCCGATCTTGATCCCGCCCGGTCGGGCGGATGAGCGCCGGCGTGCGGTCTCGCTACGCGCCGCCCGCCGGCCGCGCGC
>NZ_JALKFU020000394.1 GCF_023242965.2 Frankia sp. AgKG'84/4 | reverse complement strand
GTCGGGACGTCGACCCTCGCGAGGCGGGTCGACGTGGTGCCCGTCCCGCTGCGGCTGGTCGCGGTCGGCCGGGTCGCGGGCGGACAGGTCGCGGGCGGACAGGTCGCGGCGAAGGCGATCGTCGGCATCGTGGCTATCGCCGTCCTGGTCGGCGTACGCCTGGTGCCGGTAGGCCTGCTCGCGGTACGCCTGCTCCTGGCGTGAGCGGTCCAGACGGGCCCGTTCCCGCTCCTGCGGGCGCTGCTCCTCGCCGGCCTGGTACCCGTCGCTGGCCTGGTACCCGTCGCTGGCCTGGTACCCGTCGCTGGCCTGGTACCCGCGGTCCTGGTAGGCCCGCTCCTGGCGGCGCTGACCGTCGTCGTCCTGGTAGGCCCGGTCCGCGGGGTAGGCCTGTTCCTGGTAGATCGGGTAGGCCTGCTCCTGCTGGGGCTGCTGGGGCTGCTGGGCCGCGGCCTGGCGCCGCTGGAACTCGCCGCGGTGCTGATCCGGGCCGCGCTGCTCGGCGTACCCGGCCTGGGCCTGGGAGGGCGCCTCCGCGGGCGGGACGGCCGCTGCCGGCTGCACGGGCTGGACGTGCGGCGGGGCCGGCGCAGGCGCCGTCGTGAGCGGGATGTGGCCGGTGGTCGCTGGCATCGGGCCGCTGAGGGAGCCGCCGCCGAGGTCGCCGACTGGGTCGGCGTGGCCCATCTCGTCCGCGTGGGCGATCTCGTCGGCGGCGTCCGCCGAGATTCCGGTGATCGCGATGATCGAGGCGCACGGCCAGAGGCGGTCGCAACCCAGGCAGAGATCGAACTCGTTCGGCTGGTGTAGATCAATGAGCATGATCAGCGAATGAATGTGCTCAATGATCTTTGGGCCAACCAGTACCGGCCCACGCGCGATGACGTCGAGCTCAGAGCGCAGGCGCCCGTGATATTGCTCGACGCCGGCAAGGCGCGGATTGTCCATCACAGGCAGCATGCACCATAGCGGCCGAGAAGGGGGGAACGGCGTAGAACGAAGGAGGGGTTCGTCACGGCGATCTCACGTTCCGCGTCCGAGGTGAGCCCGCTGCTGGCGCCGAGGGTCTCGTACCCCTCACCTGCGGTGAGTGTCGGGGGCAAAGGGGTGGCGTGTGGCCGGCTGGCCCGGCTTTTTCCCACGAGCGGACCCCGCCTCCGGGGGTGGGGCGGATCGCTGTTCAGGCGCGGTCCGGCCGGACTTCGTCGGTGCGGCGCACCTGACGCATCAGACCCTCCTGAAGGCGGGCGAACTCCTCGATGTAGGGACTTTCGACCCCCCCGGCGGCGCCGCCGGGCTCCTTGCCGGGCGCAGGGCGGTCGAACGGCTCGAAGCCGGCGAACTGCCCCCCGCCGTTCGGCGGCATCCGGTCGGGCTGGCCGTCGAAGGGCGGGTAGTGGCCCCCGGCGGCCTGCGGGACGCCGCGCTCGCCCGGGTTGTCATAGCCCGGTCCCGGGCCGTAGGGCGGCATGCTCGGGACGCCGCCGGCCGGGGCACGGTCCTGGCCGTTGTCGAAGGCGGGGTAGTGGGCGCCGTTGGGTGACTGCGCGCGCTCGGCGGTGCCCGTGTCGTAGCCGTAGCCCGCGCCGTTGGCGCTGAGGCCCGGGGCGAGCGAGAGCGGCGCGCCGCTGGGGCCGTCCGGCGGCTCGGTGGACAACATGCCCTCGGAGGCCGGGTAGATACGAGCGGAGAGGCTGACCGACATCGGGTCGCTGCCATAGGTGATGACGTCGACCTGATCCTCGGCGCTGATCCCACCGTTGCGGGCGAGATCGACGAAGCGGAAGAGATCGGCCCAGCGCAGACCGTCGAGATCGACACTGATGCGCAATGCCATGGTGGGGCCCCATCCCTGAGTTCGTTACGTGCCTACGGTTTCCTCGGCGCCAACGGACGAACGGAGAGGTGCCACCGCGCGCCGCCCGTCAGCGCCAGCCCGGGCGGCGATGGGCGGCAGCTTATACCCCGTTGGGAGTCCATTCCCCCTCCGGGATGGTTCAGCGTGGTCTGTGGCGATAGCCACCGTGACCGGATTCGAGATGAACTCACTACCAGCGGTCAATCATCGTCCGAGGTCAACCCAGGCTGATGAGGAGAGTGACAGGAGGTCCACGGGAATCGGCCAGCGGCGGCCGAGGAGTGTGGCACCACACTGTGACCGCCCGGCCGAGGCGTGCGGCCCGCGGTCGGGCGGGGCGGTGCGTCGCGGGAAAACGCCCGGCACGGATGGTGGCCGCGGCGGCCGGCGGCGAGGGACCTCGCTGCCCGGGGGCGCCCGCGGCTGTGCCGGTCCGGGTAGGGTCCGCCCTGTGAGTGTGGTGGCCGGAGGAATCAGCGGAGTCAGCGGCGCGGTGGGAATGGACACGCGGGTGGGTGTCGATCAGACCGGTGGCCTACCGATCAGGCTTCTGCACGACAGGGTGCTGGTCGAACCGTGTGAGGACGCCGCGGATCGCCGGTCGAAGGCGGGCATCGTGATCCCGGCGACAGCTCACATGGGTAAGCGGTTGTCCTGGGCGGACGTGGTGGCGGTCGGCACCACCGTGCGGACGATCCAGGTCGGGGACCGGGTGTTGTTCGACCCGGAGGAGCGAGCCGAGGTCGAGCTGCACTCGACCACGTACGTCCTGCTCCGTGAGCGGGATGTGCACGCCGTCGCCGCTGAGCGGCTGGACGACGGCCTCACCGGCCTCTACCTCTGAGGCTCGCGCCCGGGGCGGTCGCGCGTACCGCGGGCGCGCGGGTCGGGTCGGACCGACCACCCGCTGCTGATCTGGCACCGAGTGGTGTACGGTGCCGCATCGATCGAGATACGGGCGACCCGCCCGGGTCGTGGCACCGGGTCGTGAATGTGGTGGGACAGACACCGCGCCGACCAGTTCCTTGCCTGGCCTGACGGGGTTGTGGCCCGTATCCTTCGCTCGACTTTGGAGATCCGCGTTACGGCCGGACCCTTGGAAGTGGCGGAGGCACCGGGGAATGCGGACATAAGACGCTGCATCCTCATCCCCGGGGTAATTGCGTAACGTAGCCGACCGATGTCCTGGGGTGTTGAACGCATTGGCCCCCCATGTTCAGCGGTGGGCAGGTACCCATCGGTTGACACAGCCAATGGGCGAGCGACGGTAGAGAAAGGGAAGGAGACACGTGGCGCGTGACTTCGACGCTCGGCGAAGCGCGGATGTCGAGGACGACGAACTTCAGGAGCAGAGTCTCGAGACACTGAAGGCGCAGCGCGCGGGCGCGGCGGCGGATCTCGGCGACGACATGGACGCTCTCGAGGCCGAACTCGATCTGCCCGACGCGGAGGTCCGGGACGAGGAACTGGCGTTGCGGGTGCTTCCGCGGCAGGCGGACGAGTTCACCTGCACCAGCTGCTTCCTGGTACAGCATCGCAGTCAGCTGGCGGACCAGCGTCGCGTGGTCTGCTCGGACTGCGCGGCCTGAGACCGGGCCGGGCCGGGCGGCTGCCATGACCGGTGCGACACCACCGGTCGGCCCGCCGCCGGACCAGCCGCCCGGGGCGCACCCCCCGGGACCGCCCGGAGTTCTGCCGCCACCGCGGGCGCGGGCCGACCAGCGGTCCGGTCCGGGGCGCGGAGTCGCCGCTGCACTGGCGACGATCGCCGCCACCATCGCCGTTTTCTACTGTCTGCCGATTCACGAGGGCAGCCGGGGAGTGGCGCTGGCAGCCCGGCTCGTGCTCCTGTTCGTCGGCCTTGGTCTGCTCGGCTGGCTGTTCGCCCGGCAGGTGAGCGCCGGCCGGCGCGGCACGCCCTTCCGAAACGCCACCGCCCGGCTGTTCGCCGGGGTCTGCCTGACCGTGCTGCTGTTCGCCACCACGTATTACTCGCTGGCGTATTACGGCGATGAGATGTCGGGAATCCGCACCCGGACCGACGCCCTCTACTTCACGATGACGGTGCTGACGACCGTCGGGTTCGGGGACGTCCACGCGGTGGGGCAGGCCGCCCGGGTCGTCGTCACCGTGCAGATGGGCTTCGACGTGCTGTTCATCGCCTCCGCCGGAGCCGCCCTGCGGGCCTCCGGGGCCGTCCGCCGGGGCGAACCGGGCTGATCGTCGCCGTCCGGTGTCGGGTGTCCGGTGGCCCGGCGCCGCCAAGTCGTCCGGATCCGCCCGGCTGGCCCGGTGACCTGTGACGACGGCTCGCGCCGCTGGGCCCCCACGGGTTGCTCCTACGCCTGAGTAGCTGTACCACTACCGATGGCAAGCTTGCCGTGGGGGTGGTGTGGAATGCTCGACGCACAGTCGCCGGTGTCCGGTGCTGTCCCGTCTGGTTCCCGCCTGGTCGAGCCCGAGGCGCCGGACGCCCCGAGTGGGTCCGGCGATCTTCCGCTGGTCCGCGGCCACTTCGTCGTTCCGCCGGTCCCGGCCGGGTTCCTCGACCGGCCCCGGCTGCGCGACACCGTCGCCGACGCGGTCGCCCGACCGCTCACCGTCCTGCGCGCCCCGGCCGGCTGGGGCAAAACCGCGTTGCTGGCGTCCTGGGCGCACAGCCGGCCCGCCGGTTCACTCGGCTGGATCCGCGTCGACCCGGCCGTGCCACTGTGGCCCCAGCTCGTGCACGGCCTGATGCACGCCGGCATCCTGCCCGCCCACAGCGCAGTCCCCGTGCGCGGCGCGGACGAGGTTCCCGGCGGCGTTCCGCCCGGCGGGAACGAGCGGCCCGGCGCGGACCCGGCCGAGCGAACCGGGCATCCGGACCATTCCTACCGGCGGCTCGCCAACCAGCTGGCCGACCTGCCCGCCCCGGTCATCCTCGTCCTCGACGACGTGCACCTGCTTCACCGCCGGGAGGACCTCGACGGCCTGGAACTACTGGTCAACGAGGCCGGCGACCGGCTGAGCACGGTCCTGGCGGGCCGGACGGCGCCGGTGGCGCTGCACCGGCTGCGAGCCGGCGGCCGGCTCACCGAGATCGGTCCGGCCGTGCTGGCGTTCACCGGCCCCGAGATCGCGGAGCTCCTGCGCGCGCACGCGG
>NZ_JALKFU020000393.1 GCF_023242965.2 Frankia sp. AgKG'84/4 | reverse complement strand
CCACACCGGGGGCGGCCGGGACCAGCTGGTGGCAGACGCCCCGCCCGCCCTCGACACCCCCGATCCCAACGCCGGCCCCGCCCGCCCCGGCGCCTACGCCACCCGCCCCAGCCACAACCGCCCCAGCCCCAGCCCCAGCCGTTCCAGCCCCAGTCTTTCCAGCGCCGCCCCTCCCCCAGCCACTGCCAGCCACGAAGGTCGCCGGCGGCCATTCCTGGACACGAGCGGTGCCAGCCGCGTCCCCGGTGTCCGGAGCCGCCGGCGGCGTGCCGTCCGCGTCGGGCGGCCAGGGTGGGACCTGGTGGGGGCGCGGTGCCACGGCGCTGCATCCGGTCGGGGCGGCGACGGTCGTCATCGGCCGAGGAGCCGAGTGCGATGTGGTGCTCGCCGAACCGCTCGTCTCCCGCCGGCACGCGGAGCTGCGGCAGGTCGGCTCGCAGTGGCAGATCGTCGACCTCGGCAGTTGGAACGGGACGTTCGTCAACGGCCGCCGGGTCGGCCAGGCGACGATCGGGCCGGACGACATCGTCGGGATCGGGCACGCGCTGCTGCGGCTGCGGGGCGGCACGCTCGTCGAGTACACCGACGCCGGCGACATCTCGTTCGAGGCCGACGACCTGGTCGTCACCCGCTCGGGACGGCGCCTGCTCGACGGCGTCGGATTCGCGTTGGGGCAGCGCAGCCTGCTGGCCGTCGTCGGGCCGAGCGGGGCCGGGAAGTCGACGCTGCTCGGCGCGCTGACCGGGCAGCGCCCCGCCGACTCCGGCGAGGTCCGCTACGCCGGCCGCGACCTGTATGCCGCCTACGACGAGCTACGCCAACGCATCGGGCTCGTCCCGCAGGACGACATCCTGCATCCGCAGCTCACCGTCCGCCGGGCCCTGCGGTTCGCCGCCGAACTGCGCTTCCCCGCCGACACGCCCGCCGCCGAACGCAACGCGCGGGTCGAGGAGGTCATCGGCGAACTGGGCCTGGCCGACCAGGCGACGCAGCGGATCAGCACCCTGTCCGGCGGCCAGCGCAAGCGCACCAGCGTGGCGCTGGAGCTGCTCACCCGCCCGTCGCTGCTGTTCCTCGACGAGCCGACGTCCGGCCTGGACCCAGGCATGGACAAGTCGGTGATGCAGACCCTGCGCACACTGGCCGACGACGGTCGCACGGTCGTCGTCGTCACCCACTCGCCGGCCCAGCTCGACCTGTGCGACCGGCTGCTCGTGCTCGCCTCCGGCGGCAAGCTCGCCTACTTCGGCCCGCCCGGCGAGGCGCTCGCGTACTTCGGCCAGCGCGACTTCGCCGACATGTTCCTGTTGCTCGACCGTTCCCGCGACGTCGACTGGACGGCCCGGTTCAAGTCCTCCCCGCAGTACGCGAAGTACGGGACGCCCAGCGCCCCGACCCCGTCGACGGTCGCGGCGCCGGCACGAGCCGTGCCGGACGCGCCGCCGCGCCAGCAGCCCGCGCTGCGCCAGTTCTCCGCGCTCGCCCGCCGCTACCTCGCGGTGATCGCCGCCGACCGGGCCTACGCCGTGTTCCTCCTCGCGCTACCGCTGGTCCTGAGCCTGTTCGCGCAAGGGCTGTCTCGCGGTCACGGCCTTTCGTGGGACAGCGCGACCGCCACGGCCTCCGATGACTCCGATGCCGGCGGGGCCAGCGGCGTCACCGCACTCATGCAGGTCCTCATCCTCGGGTGCGCGTTCACGGGGTTCGCCGGATCGTTCCGCGAGCTGGTCAAGGAACGCTCCGTGTTTCAGCGGGAGCAGGCGATCGGGCTGTCCCGCGGCGCCTACCTCTGGTCGAAGCTCGCCGTCCTTGGTCTGATCACCTGCGTGCAGGCGGTGATCCTGGCCGTCGTCGGCCTGGCTGGCCGGCCAGGGCCAGACGATCCGCTGGTCCTGGGTGACGGTGTCGCCGAGATCGCGGTCGCCCTGACCGCCGTGGCGCTGGCCGCGATGGTGCTGGGGCTGTTGGTCTCCGCGCTGATCGCGAACGCCGACCGAGGCATGCCCATCCTCGTCGTCATCCTGTTACTGCAGTTCATGCTGACCGGACTGCTGCAGTCGCTCCACAACAACCCGCCGCTGGAGCAGGTGGCGTATCTGATGCCCGCCAGATGGGGCTTCGCGATGGTCGCCGCGACGGTCGGCTTCAAGCACGATCCCGATGACCCCCTCTGGCACGACGATGCCAGCACCTGGACGACCGATCTCGCCGCCCTGCTGCTGCTGACCGCCGTCCTCGCCGGAGCCATCTGGCTCGCGCTGCGACGCGGGTCGACTTCCCGCCGCGGCCGGTAGGGGGCAGGGCACGCGATCAGATTTCACCGACCCGTCCCACTCGACCGAGCGGAGAAGGTACGTGCCGAAACATGGATCCCGATGGACGCCAACCGTCGGAAAGGCCGTAGTGGCCAGAATCAAGTCAGCCGCATGCCTGGAGGAGTTCGGCGATGCGATCGGTTCACTGGCCGCCCGTCGGGCGCCAACCATCCCAATTCTGACCTACGCGGCCGCCGTTTCTTTTTTTGTCAACAACCAGGAATCCGCCCCTCCCGACAGCGTCGGTGGACTGCTGCGACACCGCGCGGAAGCAGGCTGGCTGGTGCGGCTCTTTTTCCTGGACAGGGACGGCAAGCCACTCCCTGCCGACCGCGCACCCGGGCAGTCCTTTCTTGTCGAGACGTTCGACGGCGAGCTGGATCGACTGCTGGACACCAGGGATCTCATTATCTTCAGTCGCTGACGGCGACTCTTCCCGCTGGAGGGGACATGGTTGACCCGATCATCACGCCACTCGTCCTTGGCGCTCTCGCAGTATTCGCAGCTTCCGCGATAGAGGAGATCGCGAGACTCAGCGTGAGCTGGATTCTCACCTACTTCCGGAACGTCGCGGCCCGGCGCGCCTATGATCGAGACTCAATCGACGCGTCGGTGGAAGTCGCGCTCCGCGGCGGCGGCAAGGGCTACCGGGTGGTTCGGGTTGTCAACGGAAGTGTCGTCGAGGGGACGACTGTCAGGCCGCGCTCAATCGACCCCCAGGTAGCAGCGCAGCACCGCACGGCCCAGGTTGTCAGATGGCTGGCGAACTAACTGGTGAGACAGCGTTCCAGCGTCAGGTTCGAGACGGACTCAGTCCGTATGAAGTCCGCGGCATTCCAGCGGGCGCGCCCGATATCGACGCCACGCTGCTGCACACGCGCCTGACCGACGCGGTCGACAGGTTCTCCGCCGGAACCGGCCTGAAGGATCTGGAGGTCCTTGTAACGACACGACAGTCGGCTGAGCCGTCGTATCGGTTTAACCCCAGCGGGCGACGGGCGGCCACCGGCGGGCAGGATCGATCTCCCGACCTCAACGACCTTCCCGGCGACGGCGAACTGGACCTCGACGCTCGCGCGACAAGGTTCCCGCCAGTTGACCCACTTTATTCCTTCGACTTTTTGGTCCTACCAGTCGACACCCAACGCGATCTGATGCTCGCAGTGGGGGTCGCCACTGCCCGCACCCAGGTCTTCGAGGAGTGGAACCTTCGTAGCATCCAACCATTCGCTGGTGTTTCCATCAACCTGCACGGCGGCCCGGGAACGGGTAAGACACTCGCAGCCCACGCCATTGCGAGCCTTCTCGACAAAAAGATCATCGAAGCAAAGTACTCGGAGCTGGAAAGCAAGTACCAGGGCGAGGGACCAAAAAATCTTTCCGCCCTTTTTCGGGCCGCCGTCGACAACGACGCGGTCCTCTTCCTGGACGAAGCCGATGCGGTCATGTCACAACGCCTGGCCAACGTGACCCAGGGGGCGGAGCATGCCATCAACGCAATGCGTAGCGAACTCCTGATGTGCCTCGACAGATTCGACGGACTTGCTGTTTTTGCCTCGAACCTCGCTGAAAGCTACGACACCGCCTTCGACAGCCGTGTTCGTCACGTACACTTCCCCGACCCCAACCTGGAAGCACGGAGGGAGATCTGGCGACGCCACATTCCAGCCGAACTCCCCGTAACCGCCGATCTTGACCTCGACGAGCTCGCGGGAATCGAAGGACTCTCCGGCCGAGAGATTCGGCGAGCTGTCGTGGATGCCGCGGTCGACGTTTCACTGAACAGCCGTGGGGCTGTCCACCAAGCGGATCTCGTGCGCGCAGCCCAGAGGATAAAATCGAATCGGATCACCCCTACTCGAGAGGCGGCCGTCACCATGCGGGAACCCGACGCCGTTGATCGCGAAATCGGAGCAGCGCTTTCGTCACAGCCACACCCGGCCAGCCCGGCGCCGTAGCACGGCCGGTTCGTCCGCGCCGAGCCTGGATTTCATGGGACGCTCACCACCATGGCGCGATCAACCGTGGGGGCACCGCATACCTGGGCTTTCAGGATCGGCACGGCCTGGCACGCCGGGGTGGCGGGACGACGTGCCGCGTTGGTGCGGGCGTGCCATCCGGAGCCGACGGCGGCGGTGACGTTGTTCGCGGCGGCGCTGGCGGCGTCGAGTGGGCGGACGGCGGGTGGGGTCGGGCGGGTGGCGTCGGCAGTGCTGGCCGGGCAGTTGTCGGTGGGCTGGAGCAACGACCTCGTCGACCGGCATCGGGACGCGGTCGGGGGGCGGGGGGACAAGCCGCTCGTCGGCGACAGGCTCGCGCCGGGGACGGTGGCGGTGGCCACGGCGTCGGCGCTGGTCGCGTGCGTGCCGCTGTCGCTGGCGTCCGGTCGGCGGGCTGGGCTCACCCATCTGGCGGCCGTCGCGAGTGCCTGGTGTTACAACCTCGGGCTCAAGTCGACACCGCTATCTGTCGTTCCGTATGCGGCCTCCTTTGCGCTTCTACCCACGTTCGTGGTGCGGGGGCTGCCCGGTAGTCCGGAGCCGCCGTGGTGGCTGCCGGCGGCGGCGGCGCTGCTTGGCGCCGGCGCGCACTTCGCCAACGTGTTGCCGGACCTCGAGACCGATGCGCGCACGGGTGTGCGCGGGCTGCCGCAGCGCCTTGGCGCGGCGGGTTCGCGCGAATCCGCCGCAGTGC
>NZ_JALKFU020000392.1 GCF_023242965.2 Frankia sp. AgKG'84/4 | reverse complement strand
GCCGCGGGCATCGGCGCGGCCCCGGAGACCGCCGTCGCCAGCAGCGGCCCACCGACTGCGGTCAGGCTGCCGCCGCCGGCCGCTGCCGCGGGCAGCGTGGCGACCGAACCCGCCGGCACACGCACCTCGACGCCGTCCAGCCAGGCCGTGACGGCCCCCAGGGGCGCGGTGAGGACGACCGCGCCCACCGCCCCCGGCGGAGTAGGTGGCACGGCGACGACGGCGTCCGGCGCGGTTCCAGCACCTGCCGTGGGGCCGTCCGGCCGGGACATCCCGGCACCACGGCCGTACGCGTCCAGGCCCCGGCCCCCCGAGGGCGACTGGACCTGGGCGGCGGCGGCCCAGGTCCACACCCCCGGCCAGCCCGAGGACACGCCCAGACCCGCGACGACGGGGGCAGCGGCGGCCGGATTGTCACCCGCACCCGCCGCGGTCGACTCCACCAGGACCGCGCTCGCCGCGCCGGCCGGCAACGGCGCGGGCACGGCGATGGCCCCACCGGCCGGCACCCGCACCGCCTCCAGACCCACCGGGACCCGCGCGCCGGCCTGGGTCAGCACACTGACCCGCACGGTCGCCGCCCGGCCGGGGGCGGCGGACGCTGACGGCGCCGCTGACCTCGAGCTGCTGGTCGACCTCGAACGGCACGGACGTCAGGAAGTCGTCCCAGGGGTGGACCTCGCCCGCACGGTCGGCTGGTTCACCACCATCGCGCCGGTCCGCCTCGCACCGGCGCACACCGACCCGCGGGCCACGCTGGCCGACGTCAGCGCCGCCCTGCGGGCCGTACCCGACGGCGGCCTCGGCTTCGGGCTGCTGCGTTATGCCAGTCCGCTGGCCGGCCCCACCCTCGCCGCCGCCGGCCCGGCCCAGGTGCTTTTCAACTACCTGGGCCGGTTCGGCGCGGACGGCCGGGCCGACTGGGGCGTTGCCGAGGAGTTCGACGCGCTCGCCGCCGAGCCCGACCCGAGCCTCGGCGTCGGCTACCCGCTGACCGTCGACGTCGCCTGCCTGGACACCGCCGAGGGCCCGCGCCTGCGCGCCACCTTCACGTACCTGAGGACCGTGCTGACCAGCGAGGAGGCCGACGGGATCGCCCAGGCGTACCTCGCCGCCCTGGGCGAGCTCGCCGCCCTCGCCACGTCCCCTGCCGCCCGGCCCGGCTCTGGCTCTGGCGCCGAGCTGATCACGCTGACGGCCGTCGAGGCGGAGCGGATCGCCCGCGACTTCCCCGCCCCGGTCGAGGCGGTCTGGCCGCTGTCGCCGCTGCAGGAAGGCCTGTACTTCCACTCGGTGCTTGACCCGACCAGCGACGCCTACACCGCGCAGTTCTCCCTCGACTTCGGCCACCGGCTCGACGCCGACCGGCTGCGTCGCGCCCTCGCGGCCCTGCTGGCCCGCACGCCGACCCTGCGCGCCGGCTTCCTCAGCGAGGGCCTGCACCGCCCGGTGCAGGTCATCGCCAGCGAGCTCCCGGCGTCGGTCGAGGAGTCCGACCTGACCGGGCTGGCGGAGCCGGACCGCTCCGCCCGCGCGGAACAGATCGCCGCGGCCGACCGGGCCCGGCCCTTCGACGTCGCCCGCCCGCCGCTGCTGCGCCTGAGCCTGCTGCACCTCGCCGAGGGCCACGACCGGATCGTGATCAATCGGCAGGTGCTGCTGTGGGACGGCTGGTCCGGCCCGCTCGTCGTCGAGGGGCTGCTGGAGCTGTACGCCGCCGACGGCGGCCCCACCGCGCCGTCGACGGTCGGCTCGTTCGAGAACTACCTGTGGTGGCTGCGCGGACGGGACACCGCCGCGGCCGAGGCGGCCTGGCGCGCGGCGCTGGCGGACCTCGACGGCCCCACCCTCGTGGTGCCCGCGGCTCGGGGACTGGCGCCGGTCGCGCCGGAGCGGATCACGACCGAGCTGTCCGACGACTCGGCGAGCGCCGCCCGCGCGGCCGCCCGGGCCGCGGGTGTCACCCTGAACACGCTGCTCAACGCGTCGCTGGCACTGGTGCTGGCCGGCGCGACCGGCGGCGAGGACATCGTGTTCGGCACGACCGTCGCCGGGCGCCCGACGGATCTCGACGGCATCGACGAGGTCATCGGCCTGTTCCTGAACACCGTCCCGGTCCGGGTGCGCCTGGACCCACGGGAGTCCGTCGGCGACCTGCTGCGCCGCCTCGCCGACGACCGCCTCGGCCTGCTCGACCACGAGTACCTCGGACTCGGCGACCTCCAGCGGGCCAGCGGCCAGCCAGTGCTGTTCGACACCCTCTACGTCCTGCAGAACTTCATGAACGAGGTGGCGAACGACGAGATCAGCGACCGGCACGGGATCATCGGCGGCGACAGCCTCGACCACACGCACTACCCGCTGACGTTCGTGCTCTTCCCGGGCGCGCGGATCAGCGTCCGGCTGGAGTACCGCGCGGACGTCGTGCCCGCGCCGTTCGCCGAAGCGCTGTTCGCCCGCCTGCTCGCGATGGTCGACACGCTGGCCGGCAACCTCGGCGCGCCGGTCGGTTCGCTCGACCCGCTGCTGCCCGCCGAACGGGCCCGGCGCACCGCCGCCGCTTCCGTCGAACCGCTGCCGATCGGCGCGGACACCATCGCCGACATGCTGGCGACCCGCGCCGCCGCGGAGCGGGACACCGTCGCGCTGGTCCTCGGCGCGCGGACGTTGACCTACGCCGAGCTCGACGCCCAGGTGAACCGGCTGGCCCGGCTGCTGCTCGCCCGCGGCGCCGGCCCGGAGACGGTGGTCGCCCTGGGGCTGGGCCGCACGCTGGACATGGTCGTCGCACTGTTCGCCGTGCTGCGCACCGGCGCCGCCTACCTGCCGCTGGAGCTGGACCATCCGCCGGCCCGGCTGCTGGGCATGGTCGCCGACGCCCGCGCCGCGCTGCTACTGACCACCGCCAGCACCCGTCGCTACCTTTCCGACCAGCCCGACCAGCCCGCCGCCGCCCGGCCGCCGGTGACCTGGCTGGAGCTGGACGATGCCGCGCTCGCCGCCGAACTCGCCGCGACGCCGGCGACCGCGCTGTCGGACGTCGAGCTCGGGCTGTTCGCCCGCGACCGCGCCGGGCGCCTCGACCACCCGGCCTACGTGATCTACACGTCGGGTTCGACCGGGCGGCCCAAGGGCGTCGTCACCCCCTACCGGGGCCTGACGAACATGCAGCTCAACCACCAGAAGGAGATCTTCGCGCCGACGATCGCGGCGACCGGCGGGCGCCGGCTGCGGATCGCGCACACTGTCTCGTTCGCCTTCGACATGTCCTGGGAGGAGCTGCTCTGGCTCGTCGAGGGCCACGAGGTGCACATCTGCGACGAGGATCTGCGCCGCGACGCCGAGGGGCTCGTCGCCTACTGCGACCGGCACCGCATCGACGCCGTGAACGTCACCCCGACCTACGCCCTGCACCTGTTCGAAGCCGGTCTGCTCGACCGCACCGAAGCCGCCGACAGCCCGGCGCCCGGCCGGGGGAAAGGCCAGCGGCACCGGCCGCCCCTGGTCATGCTCGGCGGCGAGGCGGTGCCCGACTCCGTCTGGAACCGGCTGCGGGACACCGACGACACCGCCGGCTACAACCTGTACGGGCCGACCGAGTACACCATCAACACGTTGGGCGCCGGCACCGCGGACAGCGCGACGCCGACCGTCGGCCGCCCGATCCGCAACACCACCGTGCACATCCTCGACCGCTGGCTGCGTCCCGTCCCGGACGGCGTCGCCGGCGAGCTGTACATCGCCGGCGACGGCCTGGCCCGCGGCTACCTCGACCAGTTCGGCCTGACCGCCGCCCGGTTCGTCGCCGACCCGGCGGCCCGCGGCGCGCGGATGTACCGCACCGGTGACCTGGCGACGCGGCGGCCCGACGGCAACCTGGACTTCCTCGGCCGCACCGATGACCAGATCAAGATTCGCGGCCACCGCATCGAGCTCGGCGAGGTCGTCGCCGCGCTCGACGCGCACCCGGCCGTCAGCCAGTCCGCCGTCCTCGCGACACCCGACCCGCTCACCGTCGGCTCGAAGCGCCTCGTCGCCTACGTCGTGCCCGCCGAACCCTCCACCGGCGACCGGGCCGCGACCGAGACCGCGCAGGTCGGCGAGTGGAACCAGATCTACACCGACGAATACGAGCGGATCCCGACCGCGGCGACCGTCGAGGACTACACCGGCTGGGACTCCAGCTACGACGGCCAGCCGATCCCGGTGGCGCACATGCGGGAGTGGCGGGCGGCGACCGTCGCACGCATCGGGGCGCTCGAACCCCGGCGGATCCTGGAGATCGGCGTCGGCACCGGCCTGCTCCTCGGCCAGCTCGCCCCCGACCGCGACGCCTACTGGGGGACGGACTTCGCCGCCCCCGTCGTCGCGAAGCTGCGCGCCGAGCTCGCCACCGACCCGACCCGGTTCGGCCGCGTCGAGCTGCGCCAGGCGCCGGCCCACGTCACCGGCGGGCTGCCCGGCGGGTTCTTTGACACCGTGGTCATCAACTCGGTCATCCAGTACTTCCCCAGCGCCGACTACCTGCGCAGGGTGCTGCTCGGCGCGTTCGACCTGCTCGCCCCGGGTGGCACGCTGTTCGTCGGCGACGTCCGCGACCTCGGCCGACTGCGCGCGTTCCACAGTGGTGTCGAGCTCGCCCAGTCCGGCCCCGCCACCGACCCGGCCCGCTTCACCGCCGCCGTCGACCGGCGGCTGCGGCTGGAGAAGGAACTCGTCGTCGCCCCGGCGTTCTTCGAGGCACTCGCCGCCGAAGCCGGCCTGGAGGTCTGCGTCCGGGTCAAGCGTGCCCGGCACCACAACGAGCTCAGTCGGCACCGCTACGACGTCGTGCTGCGCCGTCCGGTCCAGGAGACCCGGGACCAGGCCGCCTCGGCACCCGCCGGCGAGATCGACCTGACCTGGGACGTGGAGGTGCGCGGCCTCGGCGGGGTCGAGACGCTGCTGCGGGACCGGCGCCCGGCGCGGCTGCGCCTGCGCGCGATCCCCGACGCCCGCGTCGCCGCCGAAC
>NZ_JALKFU020000391.1 GCF_023242965.2 Frankia sp. AgKG'84/4 | reverse complement strand
ATCGCGGCGTGGCTGGAACATCGGGTATCGATCCTCCTCGCCGCCGGGTGGCGGGACCGGGGGGGTCATCGCGAGGTTCCCTGAGATCGAGGACCGGGCCTGGCCGCACCATGTCGGCGCGGCGCAGGACTGGTCGGCGCAGGCAGCCCGTCAGGTCGAGAACTTCTGCGACATCGGGCACTTCTCGGTGCTGCATCCGGACACGTTCGGCAACCCGCGTGTGCGCACGGTCGAGCCGTACCCGGTGCACCGCGATGGCGACACGGTGCGGGCCGAATACCGCTATCCGGCGGTGGATCCGGTGGCCGAGCCAGGGCCGGACGGACGGCGTCCCGTCGGCGAGACGCACTTTCGCTATCGGATCGAGCTGCCGTTTGGTGTGTGGCTCGCGGGGGCCCACGGCCCGGGTTCGGTGATGTTCGCGGTCAGCGCGCCGACCACCGCGACGACGCTGCGGCTGTACTGGATGTCGGCGTTCGACCCGGCGGTGCACGGCGACGGCCCGGTCGACGGCGCCGCGCTGCAAACCGTCGAGGATCGCGTCTGGGCACCCGACCGTCGCATCGTCGAGTCGCAGCGCCCCGTGCGGCTGTTCGCTGCCCACGAGGTCCACCGGAGCTTCGACGCGCTCGGCGTCGCCTATCGCCGTGCCCTGCGTGACCTGGGTTTCGCCCCGACACCTGCACCGCCCGCGCCCAGCCATCCGGCGTCCGGCCCGCGGGTGTCCCTGGTGCGGCACCTGCGTTAGTCGCCCTGCCTGGCCGACGCTCCACAGTGACGTGCGGCGGCGGTCGACTACCGCCGTCCCGCCTCCACGAGGGCGGCGCCGAGGACCCAGGGTGAGGTCTGGTCGATGAAGGCGGTCGGGAAGCCCGGCGCGAAGCCGGTGTCCTCCTCGAGCGGCGTCGTTCACCTGCTCGGGGGCGCTGCCGGTGGGTGGGGCAGTGGAAGAGGGGAGGTAGTTGCCGGACAGGACTCCTCCGCCCAGCGGGCTCCACGCGGTGACCCCGAGGCCGAGGGACTCCGCCATCGGCAGTCAACTTCAGCTTCTACCGTTCCCAGCATGAGTCCGAACGAAAACCGGCCGGTCCTGGATGACGACGATGCCGCGCACGCCGCGGCCGAGGCAGCCGTCGCCCGGTTCGCCGCCGAGTTGCAGGAGAGCCTGAACACCTCCGACGCCGACGGCTACGACCGTTCGTTTGCTGCCGACGTGATGTGGGGCAGCCCGTATGGAGCGACCCTGGCCGGCTTCGACGAGCTCAACGCGGTGCACCGGACGCTCATGGCCCGCGCAACGGCGCCGCCTTCGGACTTCGAGGTCGTCGCCGTGCGTGCGCCGGCGCCCGGTGTCGCGGTGGGCCAGATCCGCCGCCGGGCGCGAACGGGACCGGGGTTCTCCGAGATGGCCCTCTACACCCTGGTCGAGCGCGACGGTCGCTGGTGGCTGGCCGCGGCGCAGAACACCCCGATCGCGACGCCGCCGGTCTGATCGGTTCCTCGCCCGGGCGGCTGGCACCACGCGACACCGGCACCATAACCGCCCACTCGAACCACGCTCACCCCACCGGCCCGCCTTGTGTGGCCCACCTGGTTCGGCCCATGGTCACGGTGATGTCCCCATGGGCCTGAGCCAGCGTGCGGGGCGCGGATGGGGGAGGGCAGTCAGCTGGCCGCCGCCACCTGCGGCCAGGCGCGCAGGTCCGGCTTCTTACCTGGGAAAACGCTGCCACGGCGGACCCTGAACGTCACGGGAGCACCGGTCGGCCGGCACCGGCGATCGTGGGGTTGGGTCGAACGACACAGCCGCCAGGGAGATTCGACCAGCCAAGGTCTCCTCGGCGGTAACACGCGGCCCCCCGTACCATCTGGCCTGAAAATCGGCTAACAGGAGGTCGGGTTGATGCCGGGGGCCGCACCCGCCACCGAAGAACATGATTTCTTCGTCTCTTACGTCGAGAGCGACCTTCGATGGGCCGAATGGCTGGCCTGGCAGCTGGAAGCAGCGGGATACCGGGTACGGATCGTGGCCTGGGACCTCGTCGCGGGTTCAAACCAGAACCGGATGCTGCACGAATGGCTGCGGAACGCCGACCGGACAATCCTGGTCGTCTCCGATTCCTACCTGCGGAGCTTTGTCGCGGGGGCGCCGGGGGCGCCCGCCTGGGCCGTCGAACCCGGTGCCACGCAACGCCGGCTGCTGCCCGTGCGGGTAGACCACTGCGTGCTGGACGGAGTCCTCGGCGGCCTGGTCCCCATCGTCGTGGCCGACCTCGCGGAGGAGCCCGCGCGGAGGGCCCTGGCGGAAGGCATCCGCGGAGCACTGACGGGGCGACGAAAACCTGATGCGGCACCAGCTTTTCCCACCCGCTCGGCCCCTTCCAGCGGGCCTGCGCCGATGTTCCCCGGGGCAGCCGCGCCGACGCATGCCGTCCCCTCCGGACGTCCGGGAGCCGACCTCCGGGAACGTGGCACGCCTGGCGCGGGACGAACGGGTAGGAGGCGTGCGCACCGCGGGCGACCTGGCCGGCGACCGATTGTTCTGGTGGCGGTGGTGGCGGTGGTGGCGGCGGTGGTGGCGGTGGCCCTCATGGCCGTCTCGAGCGGCGATCTACCGGCCCCGTTCGGCACGGCGGACGGGTCATCCACGCTCGGGGTTCCCGGCGCTGTCACCCAACCCGCGACGGCGCCGCCCGAGGTGAGAACCCCGCCGCCGGCCCGGAGCGCATCTCCCCGGAGCGCATCTCCCCGGAGCGCACCTCCCCGGAGCGCACCGCCAGAGTCGCCGTCCACAGGCGGGAACACGGCCGCGCCACGGGTATCCCCAACAGCCACCCCCGACCCGACCTTCCAGGAAAGGATTGTGGGTACCTGGCTCTGTGTCAAAGACGTGCGCAGCGCCGGAACCACCTCGAACATCTGTCAGGTAACAACGAAGCTTACCGCCGACGGCTCGATTACCATCAAGCCTCCTGTCGACGGAGGCAGTGGGCCGGAAGAACCTTGGCAGGGCCACTATCGCATTCTCCCGGAGCCCGGGGAAAGTGTGCTGGCGCCGCCGGGAAGTGTCGTCCACCAACTAGAGATAAGCGGCGTCGAGGTGCAGAAGACAGTGCCCGTCGAGGTAAAGAAGACAGTGCCTCTGTGGTTCGCCGGAAGCAGCCTGTGCTACCTGTCGCCGGAGGATGCTGGTCTCGCCCACTGTTCAGTGCAGGTCTGACCGCAGCCCACCCAGGGGCTGGAGTCCCCTGCGCCGCGGGTTGGCGTCACTGCGCGACGACGCGGCTACGCGACTCGCCGTGGCGTTCGTGCCGCTTCAGAGCCAACGACGTCAGAGGATGGGGTCATACGGTGACATCATCGTGGAACTGGGGGCGCAGCGGGCCATGCCGACCGACCGAACCGCGAGCCCGGACGGGCGGCTCGGCGGTCGCTACACACTGGGGCGTCTGCTCGGACGCGGCGGCGGAGGCGTCGTCCGCGAGGGCGAGGACACCCTGTTACGCCGCCGCGTCGCCATCAAGGAGCTCCGTCGCCCGCCGGCCGCCTCGCAGGTCGAGGCCGAGGTGTTCAACGCGCGGGTGCTGCGGGAGGCCCGCGCGGCCGCCCGGCTGCGCCACCCGGGCCTGGTCACCGTCTACGACGTCATCCACGCCGACGACCGCACCTGGATCGTCATGGAGTACGTCGACGGCCAGTCACTCGCCGAGCTGATCCGCGAGCACGGCCGGATCACGCCGCTGCGCGCGGCCAGGATCGGGGTGAGCCTCGCCTACGCCTTGGAGGCCGCGCACCGCGCCGGGGTGGTTCACCGCGACGTCAAGCCAGGAAACGTGCTGGTCAGCACCGATGGCCAGGCCCGCCTCACCGACTTCGGCATCGCGGTCTCCGAGGGCGACGCGACCCTGACCGAGGCGGGGATGCTCGTCGGCTCACCCGCCTACATTCCGCCCGAACGCGCCCGCGGCGACCGGGTCGGCACCGCGGGTGACGTGTGGGGACTCGGAGCCACCCTGTTCACCGCGGTCGAGGGCGTCCCGCCGTTCGAGGGGGACGGCACGCTCGCTGTCCTCGCCGCCGTCGTCCAGGACCGGCGCCGTCCGTTCCGCCACAGTGGGCCGCTGCGGGCAGTGCTCACCGAACTGCTCGCCGCCAATCCGCGCCATCGGCCTTCGCTCGCCGAGGCCCGGGGCCGGCTGCGCGAGATCGCGGACCGTCTGGACGAACAGACGCTCAACGGCGTCACCCTGCTGGACATCCTCCAGCCCGACCCGACCGACGACGAGCCAGCTCCCGCCATCGACCGGCCCGAACAGGCCAGCACCCCGACCGAACAGGCCAGCACCCCGTCCGGACGCGCCGATACCTCGCTGGCCGCGGCCGGCCCGTCTGCCGCGGAACCGCTCCTCGCCCAGGCAGGCCCGCCAACCGCCCGATCGGACTCGGCGCAGGCGGACTCGGCGCGGGCCCGGCCCGGCCCGCCGACCGCCCAGCCGGAGGGTTCCTCCGAGGCCGAGGCGGTCCCCGTCATCGCCCAGCCGGGCCCGTCCCCTGCCCGGTCGGACCCCCCCGATGCCGAGTCGGCCCAGCCCGGAGACCGTCAGCCCAGCCGGTCCGCCGCCCGACCCGAGGCCCAGTCCGAGCGGGCTGGTGCCTGGTCGGATCGGGCCAGGGAGCACGCGGACCCGACCAGCCCGGCTGGAACCGATGACGAGGCAGTGCTCGCGTTGGCCCAGTTGACACCGTTGACGGACGGAGTCCGCCCCTCGTTCGATCAGGCGGGGGCCGCGGCCCTGCCGAACACCGAGGAACCGGACGCCTCCACGCCCGCCGGCGCACCGGGTGCCGACATGCCTGCGTCGAACTCCACGCGATCCTCCGGTGGCCAGAAGGCGCCGGCAGGTGTGGCGACGGCCTCGGCCAGCGGCCCGGGCGCCGCGCCGGCGACCGCCGCGGCGTCATCGCCTGCTGGCGACCAGGCGGCGGGACAAGTCCCGTCCCAGGGCGCCCCGGCC
>NZ_JALKFU020000390.1 GCF_023242965.2 Frankia sp. AgKG'84/4 | reverse complement strand
GTTCTGGACGGCGCGGGCGCGCCGGCACGCCGAGGCCGCGGTGCCGCTGACCTCGCCCGGCCGCCCGCGGTGCCCGGACCAGGGCGGACGCCGGTTTGGCGCAGGGAACGCTCAGGGAACGCCCCATCCGTAGTGTTCTGCCTGCGCGACACCCACCGCGGCGCTCTCGAGCGCCGCGGCCGCACCGAAAGGAAGACGAGACGACGATGACTCTGACAATCGGCGACACCGCACCGGACTTCGTGGCCGCGACCACCGAGGGCGCGATCCGCTTCCACGACTGGATCGGCGACTCGTGGGCGGTGCTCTTCTCGCACCCGAAGAACTTCACCCCGATCTGCACCACCGAGCTCGGCTACGTGGCCAGCATCAAGCCCGAGTTCGACAAGCGCGGCGTGAAGATCATCGGCCTGTCCGTCGACCCGGTCGACAAGCACGCCGACTGGGCGAAGGACATCGAGGAGACGCAGGGCACGGCCCCGAACTACCCGCTCATCGGCGACGCCGACTTCACGATCTCCAAGGCGTACGGCATGCTCGGCGCCGACGTCAGCGGTGACCCGGCCGACCGCACGGCCGCGGACAACCAGACCGTCCGCAACGTGTTCGTCATCGGCCCGGACAAGAAGATCAAGCTGATCCTGGTCTACCCGATGACCACCGGGCGCAACTTCGACGAGGTCCTGCGGGTCATCGACTCGCTGCAGCTCACCGCCAAGCACAAGGTCGCCACCCCGGTGAACTGGAAGCAGGGCGAGAACGTCGTGATCGCCGGCTCGGTCAACAACGACCAGGCCAAGGAGATCTTCGGTTCCTGGGAGGAGCCGAAGCCCTACCTGCGCATCGTGCCCCAGCCTTCCTGAGCACGCAGCCTTCCTGAGCACGCAGCCTTCCTGAGCACGCGCTCCCGGTGACCTCGCGGCCGTCTTGACGGCGGTCGCGGGGGCCACCGCGGCCGGCCTCGGCCGACGCAGGAACATCATGGCCGGCGCTGGCTGTTTCGGCATGCCCTCGATCGTGCCCGGCGCACACCATCCGCCCCCAGGGGCGACTCCGAAAGGGCGCGACGATCATGCGGGTACTGGTTCTCGGGGCGGGGTTCGGTGGCCTGGAGCTGTCCACCCGGCTCTCGGTGGCGCTCGGTGCCGACGCCGACGTCGTACTGATCGACAAGGCCGAGGGCTTCGTCTTCGGCTTCTCCAAGCTCGACGTGATGTTCGGGCACGCCACCGCGCCGTCGGTGCGCCACCTCTACCGTGACCTCGCCGCGCCGGGGGTGCGCTTCGTGCCGGCCACCATCCGCGCGATCGACCCCGCCGCCCGCCGTGTCGAGACCGACGCCGGGCCGTTCGAGGGCGACATCCTCGTCGTCGCCCTCGGCGCCGACCTGCACCCGTCCATGACCCCGGGCCTGGTCGAGGCCGGCCACGAGTTCTACACGGTCGCCGGGGCGTTCGCCGCCGCCGAGGTCCTCGACCGGTTCCCCGGCGGACGAGTGATCATCGGGGTCACCTCGACGCCGTTCAAGTGTCCGCCGGCGCCGAGCGAGACGGCTCTGCTCCTGCACGACTTCCTGGTGGCCCGCGGGCTGCGCGAGACCAGCGAGATCGCCCTGGTCATGCCGCTGGGCGTGCCGATCCCGCCGTCGCCGGCCGCGTCGCAGGCGCTGCTGGCGGCGTTCGCCGAGCGGGGGATCGGCTGGCATCCCGGGCGGCTCGTGCGCGAGCTGGACCCGGCGCGCCGGGTCGCCGTGTTCGCCGACGGCGGCGAACTGTCCTTCGATCTGTTCCTCGGCGTCCCCGTGCACCGCGCGCCGCAGGTCGTCGCCGAGTCCGGGATGTGCGTCGACGGCTGGATCCCGGTCGACCCGCTGACGCTGGAGACCGCCTACCCGCACGTGTACGCCGTCGGCGACGTGACGAGCGTCGGCACGCCCAAGGCCGGCGTGTTCGCCGAAGGCCAGGCGGCCATCGTCGCCGAGCGGATCATCGCCCGGCACCGCGGCGGCGGCGCGTCGTCGACGTACGGCGGCCAGGGCATCTGCTACATCGAGTTCGGCGACCACCGCATCGGCCGGGTGGAGGTGACCTTCCGGCGCGGCGAGACGCCGGCCGGCCGCTTCGACGATCCCTCCCTGCTCCACACGGCGGACAAGGCGGCGTTTGGCGCCGACCGGATCCGCCGCTGGTTCGGCCGTGAATGGACCGACGGCAACGTCGCCGCCCGCCACGTTCCGGCGGCGGACTGACCCACCAGCCGGCCGGTGGCGGGTGTCACCCGCTGGGCGGGGAGGCGGCGGCCGGGTCCGGTGCCGGCCCGGTGATCGCGCGGTGCTCCGCCGGGGGGCTGCCGTCGTGCGTGAGTGCCCCGGGACGGTCGGGAGACGCGGCCGCGGACCGCGGGAAGCCGACGGTGATCAGGAGGCCGCCGGCCGGGTTCGGCCTGGCGCTCAGCGCGATGTGGTGCAGCGCCGCGATGGACGCGACGATGGACAGCCCGAGGCCGAGGCCGCCGCGATCACCCGAACCCGTGCGCGGTGCACGAAGTCGGCGGAACGGCTCGAAGATCTCCGTGATGCGGTCCTCGGGGACGTGCGGGCCGGAGTTGCGCACGGTGAGCGTCGCGGTCGAGTCCAGCTGGACGTGCACACAGCCGCCAGGATGGTTGTGCCGCACGGCGTTGTCGAGCAGGTTCCCGACCAGGCGCGCCAGCAGGACCCCGTCGCCACTGGTGATCACCGGCTCCGTCTGGACCGTCACCTCGACGTCGCCGCTGGCCGCCTCCCGCGCGGCCTGGCGCACGAGCGCGTCGAGCGCGACGGGTTCGACGGCCCCCAGACCCCGTTCGGTCTGGGCGAGCAGCAGCAGCCCGTCGATGAGCCGCTCGGTGCGCTGATTCGCCGCCAGCAGCTGCGCGCGTACCCGTGGCAGGCGCCCGGGCGCCGGATCGGTCAGGCCGATCTGGATGGCCGCCCGCTGCACCGCGAGCGGGGTGCGCAGCTCGTGGGCCGCGTTCGCGAGGAAACGGCGCTGGGCCTCGACGGCGCGTTCCAGGCGGGCGAGCATCTCGTCGAACGTGTCGGCGAGCTCGCGCAGCTCGTCGTGGGGCCCGCCGAGGTTGATCCGTTCGTGCAGGTTTGACAGCGACAGCCGGTGGGCGGTGGCGGTGATCTGGTGCAGGGGCCGCAGCAGCCGGCCGGCGAGGAACCAGCCTGCCGCCACCGAGACGACGGCGAGGACGCCGATAGTGATGAGCGCGGCGTTCCACTGGTAGTGCAGGACCACGTCCGGCAGCCGGCCGACGATCTGCAGCCGCCCGACATAGGCGTTCACGGCGGACGGGTCGGGCGTCGTACCCGCGAACCGCGGCCCGTCGCCGGCGGTCAGGCCCGCGGGTGGCAGGGCGTTGGCCGCTACGTCCGGCGCCGCCACCGCGCCCGCGGTGATGGCGGTGACCTTGCTGGTCAGCACCGTGCGCAGCAGCAGGTTCGTCACCACGAGCAGGATCGTCGAAGTCAGCAGGAACAGCCCGCTGTAGAGCATCGTGAGCCGGACCCGCACGGTGCCGCGCGCGCCGAACCAGTCCCGGGCCACCCGGTCCCCTCCGGTCTCCCGCGCTCCAGCCGCCCGTGCCGCGGCCGCGCCGTCGACGCTCACAGCCGGTAGCCCGCGCCGGGAACGGTGTGGATGCACGGCGGATCACCGAGCTTCGCGCGCAGCCGGCTGACGACGACCCGGACCACCGTCGTGAACGGGTCGGCATGCTCGTCCCAGGCGGACTCCAGCAGCGCCTCGGTGCTCACCACCGCCCCGTCGGCGCGCAGCAGCACCTCCAGCACCGCGTACTCCTTGCGAGAGAGCCGAAGGTAGCGCCCGTCGCGGGAGGCCTGCAGATGGCGCGGGTCGAGCTGGATGCCGGCGCGGGTCAGCACCGGAGCCACCGGCGCCTGGCTGCGCCGCCCGAGGGCCTGCACCCGGGCGACGAGCTCGGCGTAGTCGAACGGCTTGGGGAGGTAGTCGTCCGCGCCGAGGCCGAGCCCGGCGACCCGTTCGGGCACCGTCGCCGCCGCCGTCAGCATCAGGATGCGGGTGCGTGCCCCGGAGGCCGCCAGGTCGCGGCAGATCTCGTCGCCAGGCACCTCGGGCAGGTCACGGTCGAGCACCAGCACGTCGTAGTCGTGCACGGCGAGCCGCTCGGTCGCCGCCGCGCCGTCGTAGGCCACGTCGACCGCCATGGCATATCGGCGCAGGCCCTCGGCCACCAGATCGGCCAGGTCCCGCTCGTCCTCGGCCACCAGTACGCGCATGGGCACCTTCTATCGAACACAGTGTGACAACGCTGTTAACGGTCTCGTTCAACCGGCGGCAACATCATCCCTGACACCGTGCCGGACATGAGATCCCCGCTGCGAACGACCCGGACATCGGTACTGACCGCCGCCGCCCTCGCGGTGGCGGTGCCCGTCGGTGTCGGGCTGAGCGCCGGCCTGGCCCAGGCGGCGACACCCGACGCCCCCACCCCCACCACGTGCGGCCCGATCGGTGCCGCGCCTGTTCCCGGGCAGCCGGGCACCGCGCTCGGCCCGCTCAGCGCCCCGGCCGTCTCGACTCCCACCCTCGCCCCCGTCACGGAGGCGACCCTGCGTCAGACCTACTACTGCCTCTCCGACCACTACTACGGCGCGAACCCGCGCACCGACCGGGTGCTGCTGGTCGGGGCCTACGCGGGCGTGCTGAGCGAGCTGGACCACCTCGGTCAGCAGCGGGTGGCGGCCCCGGCCGCCTTCGCCGGCGACCGCGACGTCGACTGGAACGCCTTCCGGGCCGTGCTCCAGCGTGCCGGGCAGGGCCCGGGCGATACCACCGCGGTCCGGCAGCGGCTCGGGATCGCTGCGCTGAACGGCATGTCGGCCAGCGTCCGCGACGAGCAGGCTCCAAGCACCTACACCGAGGTCCTGGCCGGCCACGCACCCAAGGGGCTCACGGTCAGCGCGCCCGGCGGCCCCGGCGTGCCCGCCCCGCCCGCCCC
>NZ_JALKFU020000038.1 GCF_023242965.2 Frankia sp. AgKG'84/4 | reverse complement strand
CCCCCCCCCCCCCCCCCCCCCCCCCCCCCCCCCCCCCCCCCCCCCCCCCCCCCCCCCCCCCCCCCCCCCCCCCCGGCCGAGTTCCACCGCGCTGTGCAGCCAGCCCTGCGTCGTCCAGGCCACGGGGGTGCCGCGCCGCGGCAGGAGCAGCTCGGACATGCTGGACCGCCCGCACCGGGACAGCGGGCCTGCGCCGGGAACGTCGAATCATGCGGCCAGGTGAAGACCTCAGCCAGTGGCGTCTACATCAGCGCTGCACCCTCTCGTTGATCTACGTCGCCCACACGACAACATCAAACCTCTAGATGTTTCACGCCTGGCGGGTCGAGGCCGCCGGGCGGCCCAGGAGCACGTCACCCACGTTCCTCGGACCGGAGAAGGCGGGGCCGCCCTGGAGATCCGCCATCGGCGCGGCTACCCCTGAGCGACCCAGGGCAGACCCTTCACCTGCGTGCGGGAGCCAGGACGGCCGCACCCAGGCGGCCAATCTGGTCCAGGAGCACGGGGACAGGCTGACTGAGATCGACGACGTGGGCATGAATGCGGACGCCGGCCCGGAGGATGGTGTGGGTGATGGGAGAGCCGCCGGCGTAGACGAGGTGGCCGTCGGGGAGTCCGAGCGCGGCACAGTAGGTGACCAGCTGGTAGAGGTCCTCCGTCGGCACGGACGCGTGGGCCTTGTACTTGGCGTCGATGACCGCAAGGCAGCGGGTGCCCTGCCACCAAGTGATGTCGGGGCGGGCAGCCACCTTCTCGGCCTCGTCGAGGTGCACGACCCGCTGGCCGTCGACGGCGCCGCCATGGCGCTCCAGCTCGCGGCGCAGACTGGCGGTGAGCCACCGTTCATAGACGGCGTACATGTCGAACAGGAAGCCGGTCGCGGCGACCGTGCCGGGACTGGCGGCCGGGGGCATGTCGATGCCCCGGTTGGCCAGGATCAGTCGCGCCAGCCGTAGCGCTGGCTGGTAGCGGCGCGTGAGCCGGGTGGCTGGGGTCGGCGGCGGTGGAATTCCGGCGAGGAGCGGGGTGACGTCGGCGAGCTGCCGCTGGAGACGATGCAGCGCGGCCCGGGTGGGTGCGGGGGCGCTGGGGGCACATAGCAGCCTGCGGGTGGCTCCGGCAAGAATGCGGTTTTCGGGGATGTCGGTGGTGTAGTCGTCGTAGCGCACCTCCAACGGAACGGCGGCGCCGAGCCGGGCGCGCATCTGGTCGGCTTCGCGCAGCCGTCCGCGCAGCACCGAGGAGGATTCGTCGACCGGCTGGTAACCGCGCTGCGGCCCGCCGGCTAGCGCCCGGGCAGCCTGGTTGGTGAACGCGACGGCGAGGGCCGCGACGAGGTCGTCAGCCGGGTCGACGTTCACGTCGTCGTCCCGCCAGCCAGCCGGGTCCCGGGTGTGGCCGACCATCCACAGCAGCCGGGCCACCCCAAGCTTGGGCCGAACGACCAGCTCAAGATCGCCGGCCCGGACCAGACCGACTTTGGTCGACGCCGTCAGGCGCAGCGTGCCGTCGAGGTCGCGGCTGGCGCTGACGGCACCGGTCGCGACGAGCGTGCGGGTCACGTCCTCGGGCAGGCCCGGGACGGCCCGCGTCTCGTACTCGGCCAGGACGACCCGCCGCGGCGCTGTCCGCACGTTCACCGACCGGCAGCCTCATCGCCGCCGCCCGGCTCGTCCGTGGGGAGTGTGGTGAGCAGCGTGGTCAGCCCGTAACGGCCCTGGACGTAGGCGGCCACGTCGGCGTGCTCGCCGAGGTGGCGTTCCTCCATCAGCGGCAGGATCTGGGTGCGCCAGATCCTGGCCAACCCGGCCTCGGTCGCCACCCGACTGTTCATCAGGTAGGACGGCCCGACCGACGCGTCCCGGTCACCGATCGCGGCGTTCAGCGCGTCGAGCAGGTCGGCGACGCGCGCGGGCAGATCGTTTTTGGCCAGCCAGCGGCGCAGCATGTCCGCCACGGGGGGCTCGCCCGGGAACAGGCCCTGCCAGGCAAAGCGGCGGCGCACCGCCGCGTCGACGAGGGCGATCGAACGGTCGGCGGTGTTCATCGTGCCGATGAGGAACACGTTCGGCGGCAGCCGGAACTCCTCACCGGCGGAGTACTGCAGCTCAATGGTCCGGTTGCGGTACTCGAGCAGGAAGTACAACTCGCCGAACACCTTCGCCAGGTTGGCCCGGTTGATCTCGTCGATCACCAGGACGTACGCGCCCGACGGGTTTGCTGCCGCGTCGTCGACCAGGCGGCGTAGCGGGCCGTACTCCTTCGAGAAGCGGAACGTGCCATCGGCGCCCAGCCCCGGCCGGAACCCCTCGACGAAGTCCTCGTAGGCGTAGGACGGGTGGAACTGCACCAGCCGGGGGCTGCCGTTGGTCTGGTCGGTGAGGAACCGGGCGATCTCCTGCGCCAGATAGGTTTTTCCGGTGCCGGGCGGGCCATACAGGACGAGCTGTTTCTTCTCCGCCAGCACGTCGATGGTCTCGGCCAGCCAGTCCGCGTCGACCAGCAGTTCGCCGGCCAGCTCCTCCGTCGGCTCCGGCAGCCCGGCCAGCGGTGGCTGCTCGACCACGACGTTGGTCGGTTCCGGCAGACCGTCCGGCGAGATTTTGTCATCCGGCGACCCATCGCCGTCGTCGACGTCCGTCAGGGGGTCGAGTTCCACCAGTTCGGCGATCTCCCGGGCCGTCTCGCCCAGGTCGACCAGGCCAGCCTGGCCGGTCAGCCGATCCTGCGCGACATCGGAGAGATCGCTGCGGCGCAGCGGCGCGTCCAACCAGCGAACCGACCGGCGGCAGTGGGTAGGGTACGGGCCCGGGACCCAGTACGGTTCGCCCGTGACAATGCCGACGTGCACTCGGGCCTCGTTCACGGTGACGACCACATCGCCCTTGGCCATCCGGTTGAGGAACTGGTCCAACAGCATGACCCGCGTTCGCTCCAGGGCAGGGCTCAGCCCTGGCTCGGTGTCCCGGACGACGCGGACGATCTCGCTGCGGGTCAAGCCAGGGTTGACCACCGGGTAGTCCGGCATCGAAATCGAACAGTAGCCCTTCACAATCCAGCGGGGCACGAGGTTGCGGCCCTGAACGCTCGCACCGCGCACGAGCCAGCCCCGGCGGTACGGACGTGACGTGGCCTGTCCGGCCGGCGCGGAATTCGCCCGCTGTTCCAACCACCGCGAAAAACTGAACGGCCCTTCGCGGGCTTCGATCGCGGCACGTATCGCGGCGCAGTCCCGCTCCAGGTCCCCGGTGGGGCTACCGATCTCGGCGGCGTTCGCCGCGACGAATGCCTTGAGTCCGGTGCTGCTCACGGCGTCGGGAAAGGTGGCCGGGAAGGCCAGATGCAGCAGCGCGAGCCGTTGGGCCATGGCGGAGGAATTCGGCGTCTCGTCGAGCAGAGCCCGGAACTTCCACGGATCGTCCAGGGCCGCGCGCCTGTCCTGCCGCGGCTGTGTCCCGACGTGAGCGACGACCCGCGCCAACCAGGCGATCTGTTGGTGGCGGTAGGCGACTGCCGGGCCAAAGGACGTGACGCCACCGTCGAGTGCCGCGTCGAGCTCAGCCGGTACGGCGACAGCGCGGGACAGCGTCCCCAGCACGGTGCGCAACGCCACCCGCTTCGTCACCCCCTTGATGTCGGAGGGCGCCAGCAGGTTCAGGTAAAGCAGTTCGGCCGCGAGTTGCATGACCTCCGGCCCTGCTCCCTCCAGTGACGCCCGGTAGCGCTGCAGAAACGGAGACTTCTTCCCCTGCGCCGCACCCGGCTGGAGTTCAAGCCGTGCAGCCAGGTCCGTCGCGTTGGTCTGTGTCCACACCGGATAGCCGGGCGTGAACGCCGAGTCATCAGCGTCGAAGCCAGCCGCCAGGAGAACTCGGGCGGCCGCATAGATTCGCTCCGTGCCGGTCACGCGCGGCCCCGGTCGGCGTGACGGGGGCCGTCGCCAGGGGGCGGGTCGAGGGGCGAGGTGAAGCTGCCGGTGGCCATCCCGTCGTAGGCGGCGAGGACGAGACGGCGGGTGCGGAACTCGCCGAACGCCTTCTCCTCGTTTTTGCGCAGCACGAAGAACGAATCGAGGACATGCTCGGATTCATCCCGGTCCAACCCGTACAGGTGCAGGTAGGCGGCGTCCAGCTCGGCCCGCAGCTGCGCCCGGCGCTGCGGCACCCACCGGAACGGCGCCCCATCGCCCGCGTTGAGATCCTCGGCATAGGGAGCCATGTCCCATGACGTGTAGGACAGCTCCAGCACCCGATCCGCCACCCAGTCCCGCAACTCCACTCCGCTGTCCCAGGACATCGGGCGGATGTACGCTTCCGGCGGCAGCACAGGTAGCTGCGCTATAATCCCAAATACCAGATGAGTACCGCTTAATTTCTGTCTAGCGGCGTAGTCAAGCACCAACGACGAGAAGTTCGCATATAACCCTGCCATTCCCGTCGTCGGTGACAGCAAGAGTGGCATTGTATGGCCGACGACACTGGTCGGCATCGTCGAAACGATAATCGTGCGCTCGTCGACGTTGCGGGCGATGTCTCGCCAGCCGAGTAGCCAGGCGCGGTTCCAGCGCTCACCGAGCGCCTTGTCGACGTGCTCCTCGGCGACCCAGTAACGGGGCCAGACCACCTCGTTAGGGTTGTCGTGCTGCTCGGTGGTCAGGCGAGGGAGCGTGCCCTGGTTCGCCTGTGCCTGGGTCTGGCCCTCGTAGGTGCCGTAGCGGTGGTCGTAGGAGTGCAGCATCTTGGCCTCGAACAGTGGCAGCATCCGCTCCTCGCCGTGGACGAAGACGTTGCCCTCGGCCGCCCATCCGCTGTCGAGAAGTTCCTTCTCCGTGCGGAACAGACCGGAGTCATTCGCCATGTGGAGCATGGCGAGGAACGTCACGTTCCAAGGGTTCTCTTGCCCCTTGACGAGGACCGGGATCCGGCGGTGGATGCCGATCGTGATCTCGGCGTCCCGGCGGGACCGGAAGACCGGAGTCGTGCCACTGTTCGGGTTGACCAGCAGCAGTTCCCCCGGCGCCAGCGGGAAACGACGCTCCGGCAGGTCGTCCAGGTAGCGGGTGGAGAAAGCGAAGGAGGCGCTCTCGATGGGTGTTCCCCCACTGACCACCAGAAGGGCAAAGCGGACGCGGTGGTCGACATCTTGGAAGATCTTGGCTTCGTTTTCGAAGTCGTAGAAGGCGGCGAGGGTGGAGGTCTCCACGAGGTGGCGGAAGTAGGGGGCGGTGGTGTCGCCGGTGGCGATGTTGGTGGGCAGGATGACGCCGAGTCGGCCGTGGTGCGCGACGAGGGACAGGTCGTGCTCGGCGAAGATCTGGAAGGTGTTGATGTCTCCCTGGCCGGTGAGCGGGTAGCGGTCGGAGTCGCGCGCGAAGTGGCTGGCGAAGTCGGCGTCGCGCAGAGCGCGCTGGTATTCGGCGGCGAGGGCGGGTCGTTCCTCGTCCAGCCTGGCGATCATTTTCTTGCGGGCGGCCGCGTTCGGCGCCTTGGCGATCTCCCGGTCGCGGCTGGCGAAGAACTCCTCGTCCTGCAGCTTGACCCGTTCCCAGGGTGGGTTGCCCAGGACGCACGAGAAGCCGCCGGGCAGGGTGTCGGGGAACTCCAGGGGCCAGTGGAAGAAGCGGTGGCGGTCCCGTAAGGCGGTGAGAACCCGTAGTTGCGCCGGTGTGAGCGCGTCCGCGCCGACCTCGCGGATCTGCCTGATGTCGTTGGTGGTGGGCGGCGGTGGGTCGGCACGCAGCTCGGTGACCGGCAGCGGGGTGCTGGTCTTTTTCCGACGTTCCTGCTCGCGGGCGACGGCGGCGGGGTCGAGGCGGTGTGGCCAGGCGAACGCGGCGCACCAGGCGTCAGCGGCCAGCCGGGCGTGGTCCAGCTCGACGTTGGCCTCCGCTTGGCGCCACCGCCGCGCCTTGTCGTGCACGGCGCCGAGGTTGTCCTCGGGCAGCCTGGCGAGCGTCCGGAAGTCGGCCCGCCAGGCCTCGCTGGGGTCGGCGAACGGCAACTCGTTGTAGCCGTCGGCGGCTTTCTTCAGCTCGTCTTTGTTGCGTTTCCGGTAGGCCCGCAGCTGAGCGGGGTCATCTCCGACGAGGCCCTTGAAAGCGTCCTCGGGCAGGCCGGCGTCCATCAGGTCGGGGGTGGTGCCGAGCAGGGCGTTGCCGACCTTGATGTGGGCGTCGAGGAAGGAGAGTGGCCGACCGGGGTCGAGTGCCTCCAGCCAGAGTGCGACCTTGGCGAGTTCCGCGGCCAGCGGATTGATGTCCACCCCGTACAGGCATCTGGCGACGACGTCGCGCATCGCGGTCTGGGTGGCCTCGACCGGGGGTTCGGCCTCTCCCGTGCGAACGGCGGCCAGCCGGCGGGCGATGCGGCGGGCGGCGGCGGCGAGGAAGTGTCCGGAGCCACACGCCGGGTCACAGACGGTGACTGCCAGCAGGGCCTGCTCGGGGTCGGTGGTCTGGCTCGCCGCGTCGAGGACGGGGTTGAGGGCCTCGTCGAGGAGGATCTCGACCAGCCCGGGCGGGGTGTAGTAGGAGCCGGTGGTCTTGCGTTCGTGGCCGGCGGCGACGTCGAGGGCGAACACGCCGGTGTCCCGGTCGAGGTGGGGGACGAGTTCGAGCAGCGACTCGTAGACGCCACCAAGCTCCTCGGCGCCGAGGTTGCGGTAGTCCACCGACCGGGGCAGGCCGCTGTCATCCCGGATGACGGACAGGGCGCGTACGGCGGTGAGCAGGTCGGCGTTGGTGAGCGCGGCGTCGCCAAGCTGGCCGAGCTGGCCGGTTTCGTAGATGCCGCCGAGGCCGGGCAGGGCGAGCTCGGGCCGGCCGTTCTCAGCTCCGAGGCCTTGCAGGACGACCTGGTGGGCCGCCCACAGGTCGCCGTGGCGCCCGCCGGTCAGCCGGCGGCGGGCGAGGCGGCGCAGCCGGTCGGTGGAGAAGTAGCGACGGTAGGTTGTCCGGGCCTGCGGTGCGGCGCCGCCGGGGTGCAGCAGGTCGCGGTCCTCGGCGACGAACAGGACGAGCAGCTGGTAGACGACCCGCAGCAGCAGCCGGTAGTACTCGCGGCCGGGCAGGCTGCCATCGGCGAGTGCGGCGCGCAGGGCGGTGTTGTCAGGGTGGCGCAGGAAGCCGCGGCCGAGGACGGTCAACGCCTGGGTGACGCCGGCGCGCAGGGCGGTGAGTGCGCGTGTTCCGCGTCGGGTTCCCTCGCCGCGCCAGGTCTCCAGCCAGCAGGTCTGCGGGAGGGCATCGCTGGTCGGCCGGGGTTCCACCCGGCTGGCGTGGGTGACCAGCCAGAGCAGGACGAAGTCGGCGAACACCTCGCCGTCGAACATCGCTTCCAGGTCGAACTCGACGTAGGCCTGCCGGACCAGGGACGCCGAGTCGCGCAGCAGGCGCAGCCGCAGGCCGTTGGAGACGAACCCCCACAGCAGGTCGGGCGAGCGGTTGAGCAGCTCCTGCAAGGTGGAGTGTGGTGCGGAGCTGGCGGCACCCGGCACGCCCGCGCTGCGGTGGTCGAGGTTGACCCCGGCGCCGAGCAGGTGCAGGGGGGTGTGTGCCCACAGGTGGGAGACTGGGTAGGCGCGCACGCCGCTCGGTCCGTCGATGGTGATGCCGCCGGCCGGGGCGGTGGGCAGTCGGCCGTAGCCTAGCTCGCTGAACAGGACGCGCAGCCAGCGGTTACGGGTCGCCTCGGTCTGGGGTCCGGCGACGGGGCCGGGCGGGACGAGGCGGCGGAAGTCGGCCCAGGCCGCCTGCAGGCGGGTGAACGAGCGGTTCGCGCCTTCCCGTAGGGTCTCCCGGCCGACGAGGCCGTAGTCGGCGGGGTGCAGTCCGGGCAGGTCGCGCTCGCCGGCGGCGACGGCGGCGAGCAGGTCGGTGGGCAGCAGACCGCCGACGCTGCGAACGGTGGTGAAGGCCCCGGTGGCGGGCGGGGTCGTCACGCGTGGCCCGCCGGCAGGTGCAGGTAGACGCCGAGGATGTCCGCGGGACGCTGGGCGGTGACAGTCAGCCCGCGGCGGACCAGGTTGCCGGTGCTGCCGGCGGCCTCGCGGACCCGCCGGTGGCTGGTGAGCAGGTCGGCGGCGAGCTGGGCGCCGACGTCGGCGAGGTGGCCGGCGAGCCCGTCGAGGCGGGAGGTCAGCCGGCGCAGGTCGGCGGCGGCGAGGTCGCGGGGATAGTTGGCCACCGGTCGGGCGGCGAGCTGGGCGGCGGCCTGGTCGTCGTCCAGCCAGGTCGGGGCGGCGGGGGTGCCGGTGAAGCCGACGATGCGTGCCTCCTCGGCGACCTGTGTGCGCGGCCCGGTGCGACCGGGCAGGGTCAGGTGCAGCCGGTAGCGGACGAGGAGCAGGATGGTGCGGACCTGTGCCGCGTCGGTGACCATGACGCCGCAGCGGCGGGCCGGTCGGTCGGCCTCGTCGACGCCGACCGGGTCGAGCGCGGTGTCCAATACGTACCGGGCGAGGGCCTCCATGGTCGGGTCGGTGCGAGTTAGCACGGCTGCCGCTGGCGGGGCCGGCAGCGTCCGGGCTAGCCGCAGCTCGCCGCCGACGCCGAGTTGCGTGCGCAGCGCCGGGGGCAGGCCGGCGGTCGGTGCCAGGTAGTGCTCGCCGTCGCGGTGCGCGGGGGCGCGCAACGCGGCGAGGGTGGCCAGGGCGAACTCCGCCACCTCGGCCGGCCCGCCGAGGCTGCCGCGGATCGCCTGGACCTCCCGGCCGACCTCCTCCGGGCGGACCTGTTCCTGGGCGTACAACGTACGGGAGCGCTTCTCCCGTTCGGCCGCCGACTGCCAGGTCGCCAACAGGTCGGCCCGGGCGGCTTCGCCGATGCCTGCCAGTTCGAGCTGGTCCGGCGCGGCATTCGCGGCCAGCAGGCCTTCCAGGACCGCGGACAGCACCAGGTCGGAGTCGGCGGGGACGGGCACCGACACGCCGGTGTCGCGGCGGATCACCTCGTGCCGGCGCAGCAGGACGTCGAGCACCAGCGAGTCGATCGGATTGTCCGCACCGAAATAGGTGACGGCCTTCACCTCAGGCGCGGTCTGCCCGAACCGGTCGACCCGACCCTCGCGCTGCTCGTGCCGGGTCGGGTTCCACGACAGGTCGTAGTGGACGACGGCGGTGAAGTGCTCCTGCAGGTTGATGCCTTCGGACAGGCAGTCGGTGGCGACGAGCACTCGGCGGTTCGTCCCGGCCGACCGCGCGGCGAGACCGGCCACGCGCAGGGCCCGGTCGTCCGGCGGCTGCTGCCCGGTGACCGCCTCGACCTCGACGTCCGCGAAGCCCTTCTCGGCGCGCAGGGCGGCGGCCAGGTAGTCGGCGGTGGCGATGTACCGGCAGAACACGACGACCGCGTCGCCACCGTCGAGCAGCTCCTTGACGATCTTCAGGCCCTTGGCCAGCTTGGCGTCGCCAGCCTTGCCCTTGAGCTTCTCCCCGCTGACCGCCATCGCCAGCAGCCGCGTGCGGACCGGGTCGAGCTGCGCGCCGGGGCTGGTGTCCGCGCCGTCGGTGGCGCTCGCGTCGGCCGGGTCGAGCACCCCGGCCTGGCCGAGCGTGTCCGCTTCGGCCACGCTGTCGGCGTCGGCCACCCCGCTACGGTTGAGCAGGGTGGCGACCGCGGCGGCTGGCGAGGAGGCCAGTGCGCGCAGCAGCGCGAGCACAGACCACCAGCGGACCCGCTGCGCCACCGCGCCGCCGCGGGTGTCGTGAACGCTGTCGCGGGCGTAGGCGAGCACGTCGTCGAACAACGCCCGGTAGGTAGGGGTGAGTCGATAGTTCTCCTCGGCGGTCAGCCGGTTCGGGAAGGACGTCGCCTCGTCCAGGTAGGCGCGGATGTCGGCGCGCTGGCGCTGGACGAGGTGGCGGGCGATGCGTTCCCGGTCGCGGCGCCGCGCCGGACCGGAGAGGTCCTGCGGCAGGTCGGCCAGGGCCGGGTCGAGCAGGGCCAGCAGCGCCCGGAACGCCGAGGTCTTCCCGCTGTGCGGGGTCGCCGTCATCAGCAGCAGGTGCCGGTCGGGGTCGGCGGCCAGGCTGGTCAGCAGAGCCTGGCGCTGCTGGGAGAGGGCGCCGGTGCGCCCGTCATCGGCGGCGACGCAGGTGTGTGCCTCGTCCACCACGACCAGGTCCGGGCAGGCCCGCAGGAACTCGTCGCGGCGGCGGGCCGCCTTGATGAAGTCCGTGGACACGATCGTGTACGGGTGGTGTTCGAACAAGGACTCCCCGGCCGGCAGGGTGCGCTCCAGTCGGCCGGCGGTCGAGGCGAGCACCAGCGTCGCGTCCAGAGCGAACTTCTCCGTCAGCTCCGCCTTCCACTGCTGGGCCAGGGCGGGTGAGCACAGCACGGTGAACCGGGTGGCGCTGCCCTGGGCGAGCAGCTCCGTGACGATCAGGCCGGCCTCGATCGTCTTGCCGATCCCGACACCGTCGGCGATCAGTAGCCGGACGGTGTCCATCCGCAGCGCCATCAGCAGCGGGACGAGCTGGTAGGAGCGGGGGGTGACGGCCAGCCCGGCCAGGCTGCGGAAAGGGCCTCCAGAGGAGCGGAATCCCAGCCGCAGGGCGCTGCGCAGCAGCCGGGCGCTGGCCGCGTCGCCGAGGTCGGTGGCGTCCGGCGGCGGGAACGTGGCGGGCTCAACCGGTTCGAGGGCCGGCAGGACGCCGGCGATCTCGTCGTCGGTGCCGCCGAGCGGGCGCAGTAGCACCAGGCCCGCGTCGCCGCCGGGCAGCACGACCCACTCCCGGCCGCGGGCCCGGACCAGGGAGCCGGGGACGAAACTCAGGCCGGTCTGGGTTGCCACAGTGGTGCTCACCGGGTCAGCACCGGACCGAACACGCTCGGCAGCTGCGCCACCTGTGACTCCCATTCGTCCTCGTCACCGATCTCGATCACAGTCCAGCCGAGCGCGGCGAGCCGGTCGACCGCCAAGTCGCCGGTGCTCCCGTCGTCCGCCCCGCAGCGCACGAACACACCCACCTCGCCGTGTGGGAGGTGATAGATCAGGTCGGGCCGGGCCCGCGCCGCCGAGACGAACATGGCCGTCTCGTCCGGCGCCCGGTGTCCGTGGTCGCCCAGCCAGCGCAGGAACCGCTCGGTCACCGCCGCCCGGGCCCGCGGCGAATCGCCCGCGGCCCCGGCGGGAGGGGCAGCGGGGACGGGGACGCCCGCCATCGGTGTGGATCCGGTGCCGGCCTCGGCGTGGTCCGCGGACAGCCGCGCGCCCGAGCCCGGGGACGGGGACGGGGACGGCGTGAGTGTCCTGGTGTTGCTGTCGGCCAGCGCGAGCAGCAGCGGCCGGGCCAGGAAGCGGTCGAGCAGCTCGTGCTCGACCTGGTTGCCGTAGGACAGCAGGCAGTCGTAGCAGGCCCGCGCGCAGCGCTCCGGCACTCCTTCGGGGGCGCCCCGGTCGCTGCCGTCCAGGTCGAAGTGCAGCAACTCCAGCGCGCACCGGGCGACGGCGTCGAGCTCGCCGTCGTCCAGCAGTCGGCGCAGCACCCCGGCGCCGCCCTCGGCCGATTCGTACAGCAGGATCCGACGGCGGTCCCATAGATGCGGCAGTGCCTCTGCGGCCAGCTCGGAGTCCTCCAGGTCGTGAACGATCTGCGTTGCACGCTTGAGCGCGTACTGGAGGCTCGCGAGCGCCTCCGGGCGCAACGGGGCCCGCCACTCGACGACGAGCGCGTTGCGGCTGTCCTGGACGTAAGGGATGACCAGCTCGCCGGTCGAGGGGCCGCCGCGAGCGGGCGGGTTCCGCCCGGCCGGGTCGCCGGGGTCGCCGGGGTCGGTGGGTTGATCGGCGCGGCGGGCCCACCGACCGGTGGCCGCGTCTAGGCGGTAACCCATCACGTCCTTGCGCCTGCGTCGCCGCAGGCCGATGTTCATCCGCCGGATCGTGGCCGCGTCGGCGTAGGCCAGCCGCGCGAGCCGCGTCCCATCCGCGGCCTCGACCGTCGCCTCGACGCGACGGTCCGGACCGACGAGTGGCATCGCCACGGCCGTGCGGATGTCGAAGCCCTGCCGGCGACGCTCCTCCTCATCCGAGCTGATCCGCTGCCGACGGCGGGTGCTCGCCGTCGTCATCCGCAGCAGGTTGTTCCAGGCCGGGCCCAGCTCGGCGGGGCAGGAGGAGCACACGTCGTCGGCGGCGCCGTGCAGTGCGCCGCAACCGGCGCAGACCTTCGCGGCCTCCAGCGCGAGCCGCGGCTGACCGGCGGTGTCCCCGCGCAGTGACCGGGCGACCTTGTACACCTCGTAGCGCGAACCCTCGTGGTAGACCAGCGCCCCCGGGCCGAACTCACTGATCGCCAGGAAACGCGGCCGGGACAGGTAGTCGCCCTCGAACTGCCGGCGACCACGACGGGCCGGGATGAACGCCGACACCGGCAGGCGAGGGAAGCTGTACCCCGGCAGGAATCCCTCGGAGGCGAGGTAGCGATAGGTATAGAAGTCGCTCTGGTCCAGCGAGGTCTCGGCGTTGCGCAGCAGGTCGAGCTGGGCCTCTGCCTCGTTGCGACGGGCCCGGGCGGCGTTCACCGCGTCCTTCGACGCCGACACGTCGGTGATCACGGTGTTGGCCTCGGCGAACTCCGACTGGGCGTTGCGGTACAGGGTCCGCCACCGGTCGCAGGCCCGGTCGAAGTTCTCCAGCGCGCGCCCGACAGTCCGCCCGACCCAACCCTCGTCGTACCAGCCGGCGCCGACGATCTCCCGGGTGTGTTCCAGCACCTGGCGGGCCCGCCGCGTCGCTCGCTGCCGGGCGCCCTCGTCCGACATCGCCGCGACCACCTCGGGCCGCAGCGTCAGGCCCGGGTTCTCACCGGCGGCGTCGAGGATGTCCACCAGTGAGCTGCCCAGCGCCTTCTGCGTGGTCTCGGCCAGCCAGATCGCCTGCACGTGGGCGCGGACCAGGTCCGCGTTGGCGAGGTCCAGGCGCGGCGGAGCGACCGCGCCGGCGACCATGTCCTGGGACCGGCGGAAGTAGTACTGGTCGTGGGCGCTGCCGGTGGTGCAGTAGGTGACCACCAGGGCGGGCTGGCTCTGCCGGCCGGCCCGGCCGGACCGCTGGGCGTAGTTCGCCGGTGTCGGCGGGACGTTGCGCAGCAGCACCGCGTTCAGCGCGGAGATGTCCACGCCCAGCTCCATCGTCGGTGAGCAGAACAGCACCGGCAGTTCCGCCTCCCGGAACGCCTGCTCCCGCTGCTCCCGGACGAGCGCGGGAACCTGCGCGGTGTGCTCGGCTGACGACAGCGCGGCCAGCTCCCGGGCGTGCTCCCGGTACAGGCCGACGAAGTAGCGGTTCGGCCGCCCACCCTGATCGCCGACGGTGACCCGCAGCGGGTCCGGTGCCCGCCGGGTGCCGTCCCCGGCCTTCCACACCAGGGCCGCCGCGTTCAGCTGGTAGCCGGCCCCGACCGTCCCCTTAGGACCGTCGTCGACCTTGTGCACGATGCCGTAGTCCTCCTCGAGCACCGTGAGGATCCTGACGATCTCCACTTCGACGTCGTCGACGGACAGCGCGCAACCGGTCCGGGCGCGCAGCTCGCGCCGCAGGTAGGTGCCGTATGCCGACCGTCCGGAGACGAACTGGTCCACCCGGGGTTCGTCTCTGCGCTTGGCCCGCGGCAGCAGCCTGCCCGCGACGAACGGCTCCTCCTCCAGCCACCACGGCTCCGTCAGGTGCTGGTTCGCCAGCGACTTCGCCCGCTCGAAGCCGTCGAGGGAGAGCACCTCCGCGCGCAGCGACAACGCCCGGCGCATCTCGTCCAGCAGCACCGCGACAAGGCGCAGCCGCTCGCCGGCGGCGACGTCGGCCAGCTCGCCGCCACGCCACACCTCGTCGTCGGCCGCCGCCTCGTCCAGCGAGCGGTAGTCGAGGCGCAGCAGACCGGCCTGCTCCAGGTTCGGCATCGTGATCCGGATCCCGCGTTGCAGGTCGAGGTACAGGCGGTACTCGACGACCTGACGCAACGCCCGGTCGGTCTCCTCCCGGGCGAAGCCCTTCGCCCGGGAGGCGACCGCGTACCGTTCCCGGGGCAGTGCCATGGCGCGCACCACGGCCCCGGCGATCCCGTCGTGGGTCAGCCCGTCGGGGCCGGCGAGTTCGCACGCCCGGTGCAGCGCCGCGCGCACCATGCTCACCTGCACGAAGTCGTTGAAATGCCCGGCCTGCAGGGCGGCGTCCTGACGGTTGTCCGTGAACGCCAGCACCTTGCGGGCCTGGTCAGGCAGGTCCTTCTGATCCTGTAGGGCCCTCATCAGACTGGAGCTGAGCACTGTCGCCGCCGAGCTGCGGCCCTCGGAACCAAGACTCGACAACTTCGCGAAGTCCTGCTGGCGGGGCGACTCGTAGGACACCCGGCAGTCTGGATTGAGGCAGAAGCGGAACGGCGACCCCACGAACGCCGCTGGCAGACCCCCGACGTCGTGGTCGCCGAGCTGGCGGCCGTCCGGCGCGACCCTTATCGGATCGGGAAGCAGACTGGCCCGGTTCGGCAGGACGGAGCCGTCTGACGCGAGCCAGGAGGCGGGCAGCCGACCGGCAACCGCGTCCACTCCGTGGGGCCACGGGGCCGACGACGACACGTACAGGTAGCCGCCGCGCTCGTCGTCCTCCACCTCGGCCGCGGTGCCACTCATCCCGAACCGGCCGTTTCGACGGGACACCGCCAGATATTCCTGGCCACACTCTCGGCAGAACACCAGCGGCACCAGGATCGCCGCCGGGTCGTCCGGGTGCGCGAGCTGACGCCGCGTCGTGACGTGCCGGGACTCATCGGAGTCAAGCGACACGTAGACGGTGTCGCCTTTGCCGACGAACTGGTGCAGTCGGAACGCGAACAGCGGCCGGCCGAACTCGTCGACCTGCCGGCTGCCGGCAAGCAGTGTCTCGCGCAGAGCGCGCTCACAGTCCTCCACGGGCAGATCCGTGAGCCCGGCCAGTTCGACGGCGACGTCCGGCAGCGTGCGCGGACGGCGCCGGACCAGCCGGCCGTCCTGCTCCGCCAGGCCGAACTGGGACTCCGCCCAGCTCGCCAGAACGTCGTCACGCAGCGCGGCGACAGGCCTATGTTCGGCCACCGCCGCACGCAGCCGTGCCCGCTCTACGGGAATGTCCACGGTGGCCCGGCGCACCGTCTCGTCCACCACGTGCTCCGGTGCCACCAGCTGGCCGAACATCGTCGATGCGGTACGCGCGATCTCGGCGTGCTGCTCGGCACGGGGACCACCTGTGGCCAGCGTCGCCGACGTGCCCACACACTGCACGGCCACACTGCCGCAGGCGTCCCGGACCCGGCGGACCAGCATCGCCACGTCCGCGCCCTGGCGGCCACGGTAGGTGTGCAGCTCGTCCAGTACCAGGAAACGCAGGCCCTCCGCCCGCTGGATCAGCCGTCGCCGCTCCTCCGGCCGGGTGAGGATCAGGTCCAGCATCACGTAGTTCGTCAGCAGGATGTCCGGCGGCTCCGAGAGGATCTCCCGCCGACGCGCGTCGTCCTCCTGGCTCGTGTAGCGGGCGAAGGTCACCCGGCTGTCGTCGCCGAGGAACTCCTTCAGCGCCTCGAACTGCGAGTTCGCCAGCGCGTTCATGGGATAGACGATGATCGCCTTGATGCCGTCGCCGGATCCCGTACGCAGGATGTGGTCGACGATCGGTACCAGGTAGGTCAGGCTCTTGCCGGACCCGGTGCCCGTCGTCACCACATAGCTCGCGCCGGCCCGGGCCAGTTCCACGGCGTCGCGCTGATGGCGGTGTAGCCGGATCGGCGTCCCGTCAATCCGGAAGATCTCGGCGCACCCCGGGTGCAGGCCGTCGGGTCCACCGTGCGCCAGCTCGGTGATCTCACCGCCGGGCTCGAACGCCGGGTTCAGCGACAGCCATGCCTGCGGCCACAACAGACCCTGCTCGATGGCGCTCTCGACGTGCTCACGGATCCTCGCGTCCCGGATGGTCAGGAAGCCGCGGACAAAGTCCTCGTAGTCCTGCACCAACCTGTCGCGTACAGCGAACACATCCACCGGCACACCCCCAACACCGCCCAAAAGTGGCCACCACACCGTAGTCCCACGGTCTCGCATCGTCGTAGCCACCTGTCGCTTGCGCGCCAGGGTGCCTGCCCTGCGTGAGCGTCGCGGGAGCTGACGGGGCGCGGGCGCACGCCTCTGAGCTCGCTGCCAGATCGCTTCGGCGCTTCGGCGCTTCGGCGCTTCGGCGCTTCGGCGCTTCGGCGCTTCGGCGCTTCGGCGCTTCGGCGCTTCGGCGCAAGAGTCGCGTACCCGGCCTCCCGACTGAAACGGATGGACCGGATACTCGTAGTGTTTCGGGTATGTCATGGCATCAGCCGCTGGATCGCCGGCTTCTGCTGTCGTTGTTGAGCATCGGCGCGGCTCAGGCACTGATCGGCTGCGCGAACGATCATTCGACCGCGTCCCCCGCCCCGGGCACCGCCGGCGCCACCGCGACCACAACCACGGCCGCGACGACTCCCGCCCCGCTCGCCGCACCCGAGGCGACCCCACCGGCACTGCCACCGATCCCGCCCCCGCATCCGGGGCCGCCGAAGGTGGTGTCGCGCGCCCCGGGCCAGACCCGGCGGATCGCGCTGACCATCGACGACGGCTACGACGCGCAGACCGTGGCGGGCTACGTGGAGTTCGCCCAGCGGTCGAAGATCGCCATCACGTTCTCACCGAACGGCGCATACAGCGCGGTCTGGAACCGGCACGCCGACGTCCTTCGCCCCCTCGTCGAGGCCGGTCAGGTGCAGATCGGCAACCACACCTGGTCGCACAAGGACCTGCTCGCCCACCGCGCCGATGCCGCGATCCGCGCGGACGTCGAGCGCAACGAGCAGTGGATCCAGTCGACCTTCGGGATCACCAGCCGACCCTGGTTCCGTCCGCCCTACGGCTCCCACAACCACCACGTCGACGCCCTCGTCGGCGAACTCGGTTACACCAAGGTCCTGCTGTGGAACGGCAGTTTCGGTGATTCCACCCTGATCACCCCCGCACAGCTGCTCGCCCTGGCCAGCCAGTACCTCCAGCCCGGGACGGTGATGCTCGGGCACGCCAACCACAACACGATCCTCGGCCTGTTCGCGAACGTGGAACAGCTCATCGCCGAACGCCAGCTCGAACCGGTCACCCTGGACACCATGTTCGGCACCTCCCGCGCCATCGGCTGAGCGGCTCCCGGCGCGCTAGCTGTCCTGGTCGGGTGTGGCGCGGTTGACCAGGAGGTCGAAGGCGGTCTGGATGGTGCGGGCCTCGTCGGTGGAGAGGGAACCGAGGACGTCGGCCAGCCAGTCGCGGCTGTGGCAGAGGGCGGCGGACGCGGCGGTGCCCTCGGCGGTGGCGGCGATCAGTTTGACGCGGCCGTCGCGGGGATCCGAGCGGCGTTCGACCAGGCCGAGGTCGATGAGGCGGTCGACCTTGGCGGTGAGGTTGGACGGATCGCAGCCGAACTGAACGGCGATGTCCTTCATCGAGGACGGCCGGATCGCCGCGAAGCCCAGGACCCGCGCCTGGGCAAGGGTCAGCCCGGCCCGCTGCGCGGCGGTCTCGAAGTCGAGCAGGTAGGCGCCGACGAAGTCGAGCATCGCCTTACGGATCTCGGGAAAGCGGCCGCGGGCGATGTCGCCGGTCAGGGTTTCCCCGGTGAAGGACGGTCGGGTGCCCACGACACAGACGATACCTGAGACTCTCCAGTAAAAGCTTGACAGTCTCAGGTAGTTCCCTGAGAGTCTCAGGTAGTTGCCTCGGGGATCGAGGCATCGACGAAGGAGCGTGTCGTGGTCACAGCGTCATCCCCCGCCCAGTCCCGGTCCGCGCGGGTCGCGGGCGGCCGCTGGGCAGCATGCGGGGAGCGGCGGCGATCGGGCAGGCGGTCGCGGGCCTGATGGCCCCGCACCCGCCGCGTGGCTGGAGCCACCACACCACGTTCAACCCCATCGTGGCCGTCGAAGGCGACACCGCCACGATCGACGTGCAGTTCGTCGTCTACAACGTCGTCGGCCGGGCGGAGCCCGAAGGCGGGTGGCCGGCGGATGCGGTGGGCGCGCAGGGGACCATCACCCCGATCGAGTCCGGCTACAACCGGTCGACGCTGCGCCGCCTCGAGGGCCGGTGGCTGATCGCCGAGCACGTGATCAGCCACGACCTGCCCTACGCGTTCCCCCGGGGCTGAGCCCGGTGCGCGCCATCCGCCGAATCGCACCCGACCCCGACGGGTCGCTCACCGGCATCGAGATCGACATCCGGTCACAATGCCCGAAGATCAGATCCGCAAGGCTGAACGCCAGATCGGCCAGCCCGAAGACCAGCAGCATCTGCCGGAATTCCAGCCCACCAAGCGGTGGGCAGCGCCATTCCGATGGTGGTCCCGATGGCGAGCATCGGAATGGCGCGAGGGATCAGTGTGAACAGCACGCTGCCGACTTCGGTCGTGACCTCAGCGGCCTGCACATCGAGAGGACGCAGAAAGTCGACCACGACCGACCCGCCCTTCACCCGGGTGGCCATCTCGCTGCGACCGTTGAGGTTGAGCGAGCCGAGCAGCCCCTGGGAAATCCAGATGTACGCCCGCCTTCAGCAGACCGAACGCGGTGTTGGCGGCCAACCCGCCCAGCATGGCCGCCCGATAGGCCGACTGCCGGCGAAAACCCGCCCCCAGCAGCCGCTGATACACCCGCACCGTGGCCCGCGAACCAAAACTGACATCCAGTTCTTCCGCCACCACCAGCTTACTATATCGGCCCTTCGTCGGGTCCTGTTCCGGGCTGGTTAGCCGTTCTCGACGACGCGGGTCGGGTTCAGGGTGATCACGACGCGGTCCTGCGTCGGGCCGGGGAAGGACTCCAGGTCGGTGCCGTAGTGGGCCAGCAGGCGGCGCAGGAACACCAGATCGGGGTCTTCGGTCACCTCGGCGATGGCCCGGATCTCCAGGGTTCGGTAGGGGTTGGCCGGGTCGATGACGAACAGCGTCACCTGGGGATGCGCGGCGAGGTTGCGGTACTTCTGCCGGGCCTTGGTCAGGGAGGTGCGCACAACGTCGCCGTCGAGCATCGCCCAGATGGCGGTGACCTGCGGCGTTCCGTCGGCGCCGACGGTGGCGAACGCGACGGTGGCACGGTTTTCCAGCAGGTCACGGTGACTCGGCGAAACGGTGGGCATCGAGGACCTCTCTTCGCTGCGGTATCGGTTCCGTCAGGTCAACTCGGCCGGGCACGCCGCTCTTCCCGCCACCACTCGGTGCCGGTGCCGGTGCCGGTGCCGCCCGTCAGCTGACCGGCCCGGTACCGGAGACACGGTCAAATCCGCGCCCCGCGGCGGTCGAGGACGATATAAAAAGCACAGAGTTCACGTTCGACGTCGGGGGCGGGCATGGGCATCACCGTTGTTGAGGCAGTAAAGCTCGTCCAGGCCAACAAACGCGCGGCGGACGAGTTACGTGACCGAAAGGGCCTGCTCGACAGACTGATGGCTGCCGAGACCAGCGCGCAGGAGAAGACCCGACGGGCGGTTCACACCGACGGCCTGCTTCCTTTCCAGCAGCTGTTCGGCCGGGTGAAGGCCGTGGATGTGGCGGAGCTCGCCGCGATCGACCTGCGGAGTGTTCCCGGCCCGCGGGAACCGGCGGCCAGCGCGGCGCGGGCCGGCGTCGGGCATGTTCTCGGCG
>NZ_JALKFU020000389.1 GCF_023242965.2 Frankia sp. AgKG'84/4 | reverse complement strand
GCGCCGACCGGGTCCGCGCCGACCGGGTCCGCGGCGGGCGGCACCGGGGCGGGCGGCACCGGGGCGGCGAACGCGAGGTCGACCGGCACGCCGACGCCGCCGGCGCGCCCCAGCAGCTTCGCGGCGAGGGACAGCGCCGGCTGGGACAGCGGCACGCCGTCGGTCACCGAGGTACGCGCCTTCTCCGTGGACTTGATCACGTCCCAGTTGGTGACGACGTCCGCCGAGCCGGCGACGACCACGTCGGCGAACACGTGCGGATGGCGGCGGATCAGCTTGGCGGACAGGCCGGCCGCGACGTCGTCGACGTCCCAGCCGTCGTCCGGGCGCTCGGCGGCGACCCGGGCGTGGAAGAGCACCTGCATGAGCACGTCGCCGAGTTCCTCGCGCAGCTCGGCGAGGTCGCCGTCCTCGATCGCCTGGTATGCCTCGTAGGTCTCCTCGATCAGGTACGGGGCGAGGGACTCGTGCGTCTGCTCGGCGTCCCACGGGCACCCACCCGGGGACCGCAGCCGGTCCATCACGGCGACGGCGTCGAGCAGCGCCGATCCCGGCAGCTCCACCGTGGCGACGAGGGTGACGACGGCGAGTTCCGCCGCGCCGCCGGACGGGTCGGCGTCGGCGAGGGGGTCGAGCGAGTGGTCCAGCGGGGTCGGTGCGCTCGGGTCCGGCAGCCAGGCGATCTCGTCGATCGCCGGGTCGGGCAGCGCGGCCCGCAGCAGGCCGGCCAGCTCGGCCGGCCCGGCCAGCACGGTGGCGTCCACGACGGTGACGCTCGCTCCGGCTGCCCGCAGCGCCTCGAGGTGCGGATGGCCCGGGGCGCCGGTGAGAACGGGCACCCGGCGCAGGAGGTCCCACGCCGGCGCCGTCAGCACGCCCGGGGCGACGCGCGGGCTGACCCGCACCACCGTGATCCGCAGGGGCATGACGGGCCTCGCTTCCCGGCTCAGGACTGGACGCTCAGGTCGACGGCGGGGGTGGGCCCGGGGGTGCTGGCGATCGTCCCGTCCGCGGCGACGACGGAGAACTGGCCGGAGTCCCAGCGGCCGAACCGCGGGTTGACCGAGACCGGGTTCGCCTTCTCCGCCTGGGCGAACACGGGACGTAGAGCGTCGCCGCGCTCGGTGGCGACGATCAGGCGGGCCAGGTAGGGCTTGGCCTGCGGGTAGGTGAGCGGGAGGCGGCCGAACATCCGCTGCGACTGGTTGTAGGCCTGGCGGGTCTCGGCCTCGGTCGCCAGCAGCTTCGGGGAGACCTGGTCGCTGATGGCGGACTCCAACGCACCGGCACGCATGATCACGTCGACGTCGGCCGGGGCGACGGCGGCGGCGGAGAGCTGCTGCTGGAAGGCGTGCAGGCTGCCGTACTGCAGGACCGCGAACGCCTGGGTGTACGCCGCGACGTCACCGTCGCTCACGGTGATTCCCCGTCGGCGCGCCTCGTCGGACAGCAGTTGTAGCTGGACGAGCGAGCTGAGAGTCCGCTGCTGCACGGCGGGCGGTTCGAGCGCGCCCGGCGCGGCCTGGCTGGTCTGCGACGCCGGTGCGGCGGCCGAGGTGGCCAGGCCCCGGCTGACGATGTCACGCAGCTGGGACGTTTCGATCGTGTACGAACCGACCTGGGCGGCGGCCCCCGCGTGCGTCGTGCAGGCTGTCCCGGCGGCCAGGACGACCACGAGCATCCCTACGCCGGCGAGGAGACGGGAGAGTTTCACACCACCGCACGCTATCCCGTCAGGTGTGGCGGAGCACACCTCAGTACCGGCTTCTGTCATGTCGCCGGCCGCTCAGCCCGCGGCGGCAGCGATCGAGTCGCCGGCGACGGCCGCCATCAGCTGGCCGGCCCAGGCCAGCAGCGCCCGGTCCCGCAGCGGCCGGGAGCCGATCCGCCCGGTCTCCGTCGGTGCCGGGACCAGCACCGTTCGCACCGTCGACTTGACCACCGCACCCTTGTACAGGCGGGTGAGCCGCAGGGTCTGGCTCTCGCGCAGCTCCAGCGGGGCGAAGCGGATCTGCCGGCCGGCGGCGGTGATCTCGGTGACGCCGAAGCGGCGGGCCAGCACCCGCAGGCCCGCGACGGCGAGCAGGTTCTCCACCGGCTCGGGCACCGGGCCGAACCGGTCGACGAGCTCACCGCGCACCTCGTCGATGTCCGCGTCGCTCACCGCGCCGGCGAGGCGGCGGTAGGCGTCCAGGCGCAGCCGCTCACTGGGCACGTAGTCGTGCGGCAGGCTCGCGTCGACCGGCAGCTCGACCTTGACCTCGGGCGGCTCCTCGACGGCGTCCTTGCGGTATTCGGCGACCGCCTCGCCGACCATCCGCACGTACATGTCGAAGCCGACGGACGCGATGTGGCCGGACTGCTCGCCGCCGAGCAGGTTGCCCGCGCCGCGGATCTCCAGGTCCTTCATGGCCACGGCCATCCCGGCGCCGAGGTCGTTGTGCTGCGCGATCGTCGCCAGCCGGTCGTGCGCCGTCTCGGTCAGCGGCCGGTCCGGCGGGTAGAGGAAGTACGCGTAGGCGCGGTCACGGCCACGGCCGACCCGCCCACGCAGCTGGTGCAGCTGGGACAGGCCGAACACGTCGGCACGCTCGACGATCAGCGTGTTCGCGTTGGAGATGTCCAGGCCGGACTCGACGATCGTGGTGCACACGAGGACGTCGAACTTCCTCTCCCAGAACGAGACCATCACCTGCTCGAGGGCGTCCTCGTGCATCTGGCCGTGCGCGGTGGCGACGCGCGCCTCGGGCACCAGTTCGCGCAGCCGGGCGGCGGCCCGGTCGATCGACTCGACCCGGTTGTGGATGAAGAAGACCTGCCCCTCCCGCAGCAGTTCCCGGCGGATGGCCGCGGCGACCTGCCGGGCCTCGTAGGGGGCGACCGAGGTGAGCACCGGGTGGCGTTCCTCGGGCGGGGTGTCGATCGTGGACAGCTCACGGATGCCGGTGATCGACATCTCCAGGGTCCGGGGGATCGGGGTGGCGCTCATCGTGAGCACGTCCACGGCCGTGCGCATCTGCTTGAGCTGTTCCTTGTGCTCGACGCCGAAGCGCTGCTCCTCGTCGACGATCACCAGGCCGAGGTCCTTGAACTTCATCTCGCCCGAGAGCAGCCGGTGCGTGCCGATGACGACGTCGACGCTGCCGGCGGCGAGCCCCTCGAGGGCGGCCCGCTGCTCGCTCGCCGAGTTGAACCGGCTCATCGCCTTCACGACGACCGGGAAGGCGGCGTAGCGCTCGCTGAAGGTCTGGAAGTGCTGCTGGACCAGCAGCGTCGTCGGCACCAGCACGGCGACCTGCTTGCCGTCCTGCACCGCCTTGAACGCCGCCCGCACGGCGATCTCGGTCTTGCCATAGCCGACGTCGCCGCAGATCACCCGGTCCATCGGGACCGGCTTCTCCATGTCGGCCTTGACCTCGTCGATCGCGGCGAGCTGGTCGGGCGTCTCGCGGAACGGGAAGGCGTCCTCCAGCTCGCGCTGCCACGGGTTGTCAGGGGCGAACGCGTGGCCGGGCGAGGCCATCCGGGCGCTGTAGAGGCGGATCAGCTCGCCGGCGATCTCCTTGACCGCCTTGCGCGCGCGGCTCTTGCGCTTGGCCCAGTCGGCGCCGCCGATGCGGTCCAGGCTGGGGGCGTCCCCGCCGACGTAGCGGGTGATCTGCTCGAGCTGATCGGTGGGAACGTAGAGCCGGTCGCCACGGGCGTACTCCAGCAGCAGGTACTCGCGCTTGGCACCGGCGACGGTGCGGGTGACCATCTCGACGTAGCGGCCGACACCGTGCGCGTCGTGCACGACCATGTCGCCGGGGGCGAGGGCGAGCGGGTCGATGCCCTTGCGCCGCCGGCTCGGCATCCGCCGCATGTCCTTGGTGGTGACGCCACGCGCCCCGGCGATGTCGCTCTCGGTCAGGACAGCGAGGCGCAACGTATCGCTGGTGAAGCCGGTGGCGAGCTGCCCGCGGGTGACGACCGCGACGCCGGCGGCCAGCTCCGCGGACTGCGCGTAGCGGGCGCCGAGGTCGGCGTCGCCCAGCATTTCGACGAGCCGCTGGGCGGGACCGTGCCCCTCGGTGACGAGCAGGACCCGCCACGACTCGGCCAGCCAGCCCTTCACGTCGGCGATGACCGCGGCGACGTCACCGTGGTAGAGCCGGGCCGGTCGCATGCTCGCGACGACCGTGTTCTCGCCCTCGATGACATCGGTGACATCGGTGACGGCGGCGGCGCCCTCGGCGTCCCCGGTGTCGGCCGTGGTGGGGGCCGCGGCGAACGGGCTGACCGACCACCAGGGCAGGCCCAGCTCGCCCGCCCGGTCGCGGACGTCCGCGATGGTGCGGTAGGCCGCGGCGCCGAGATCGATCGGGGCACCGCCACCGAGCGCCGCGACGCTCCAGGACGCCTCGAGGAACTCCTGGCTGGTCCGCACCAGTTCGCTGGCCCGGGTGCGGACCCGCTCCGGGTCGCACACCAGGACGTGGGTGGCCGCGGGCAGCTCGTCGAGCAGCAGCGACATGCCGTCGACGAGGACCGGGGCGAGAGCCTCCATGCCATCGACCGGAATCCCATTGGCGATCTTGTCAAGCATGTCGAGCAGTTCGGGATGCTCGGCGGCGAGCGCGGCGGCGCGGGCCCGCACCGGGGGCGTGAGCAACAGCTCGCGGCACGGCGGCGCGAACAGCGTGACCCGGGCGGCGGCGTCGCCGTCGGTCGGCTCGTCCGCGGGCAGCGCCCGCTGGTCGGCCACGGCGAACCGGCGGAGGTCCTCCACCTCGTCGCCGAAGAACTCGACCCGCAGCGGGTGCTCCTCGGTGGGCGCGAAGACGTCGAGGATCCCCCCGCGCACGGCGAACTCGCCGCGCCGCTCGACCAGGTCCACCCGGTGGTAGGCGATCTCGACCAGCCGGGTGACCACATCGTCGAGGTCGGCGGTGTCGCCCACGGCGAGGCTGACGGGCGCGAGCTCACCGAGGCCGGCGACCTGCGGCTGCAGCACCGCGCGCACCGGCGCCACGACCACCCGCGGCGGCCCGGCGG
>NZ_JALKFU020000388.1 GCF_023242965.2 Frankia sp. AgKG'84/4 | reverse complement strand
GATATTCAGGCCGCATAATAGCGAAAGACGCAGAGCGGAACGCGAACCGATCTACACCACTCCACGGGGCATTATCCTGGTGCCCGTTCGGTGTCACCCCGGCCCAGGCGAGCGAGTGGATCCGGCGGGAGGAAATCCCCTCGGGCTTCGAGATCGCGCTCGGCCCGGAACATCTCCTCGACCCGGGCAAGGAGCCGGACGCGGTGCGCGAGGAACTCGCCGCGCTCGCCGCCGCCGGAGCCACCATCGCCTCGGCCAGGCTCGTCCACCACTCGCTGGACCACTACCTCGAGCAGCTCGAAGCACTCGCTGCCATCAACGGCCAGACGCACACCGTCATCGCCGGGAAGGGCTGAGCGCCCGCGCTGGCCGCCGAGGGCGCGTCCGTCGTCATCAACGACCTGGGCACCGACGAGGTCGCGCAGGGAGCAGGCCGTTGCGCCGCCGACGGCACAGTAGAGGAGATCCGCGCCGCCGGCGGCAATCGGGCTGCCGTTCTCCGATCCCATGCTCGCTCCTCGACGCCACCGACCGTGTCGGTCTCGCACCGACCATGACACCGTCCCCGGCAGGCAGGCATGGAGATCAAATGCCGGGGGTCGTGAGAACGCCGGGGGCCGCGGGAACGCGGTGGGCCGCGGGAACGCGGTGGGCCGTCGGAACGCGGTGGGCCGCGGGAACGCGGTGGGCCGTGGCCCAGTTCTCGTAGGCCGCCGCGAGCGCTCGGTCGGCCGCATCCGGCCGCGCCGCGGTCGACGCGAGGACGAGAGCGGGCACCGTCACATCGCCCTGGTGGCGCAGAAGCCACGCCAGGTCGGCCGCGGCCAGGGACGCCCATCCCTGAACTCCGTAGCGGCTGCCCCACGACTGCGGCAGCTTGTACCGGCCGGTGCTGACATCGAATCCGGTGATCTCGTACTCGTGGCCACCTGCCACCGCGGTCGAGCGATCAACATTGATCAGCCCCTCCGCGTCGGTCTCGAACATCGATTCGAGCCACACCGTCCCCACGATCACCGGGCCGGCCTGCAGGGCCGAGTTCAGCGCAGCAACGCTGAACGCATGGGTGTAGGTGCTGGCCAGGCCGAGCACCTGCAAGGCCTTCACCACACCCAGCCCGGATGAGCCGGTGTCCGTGGGCGGGTACTGGCCGGCGAAGGCGTCGAGGCGGGTCGCCAGCTCGTACAGCAGCAGAGCGAAGTCCTCGTCCAGGTCGTAGGTGCGGGCGGCAAACACGTTCTGGCTCGCCGCGGCTGCGGGGGCGGTGATGGTCACCGAGATCGATCCGGTTCGCCCCGCACCGTCGGTGCCGAGGAGCCCAGTCGCGGCGTTCCCGGTGCAGGAGCCAAGCTTTCCCTGGTCAAGGATCGGAATCCGCCTCCTCCAGTCCACGGTCTGAATCGCCGACACCGGCAGGACCCCGTGGGCATAAGGCAGCGACCTGGGATCGTGCTGGACATGACGGCCGAGGCCGTGCGGAAGGTCGGGAAGTTCGGGAATACGAACTAAGGCTGTCATATGAATGCTCCTTCGGTGAAGGCATCGATGGGGGTGATGGCCTCGCAGGCCGCGAAAGCGGCCGTGTTCCCCACCGCTTCGGCCGGCGTCCACAAGGCGCCAACGCGAACGGTTCGTCCGTGGTCGGAGGCGGGGCCCTGAGTCAGGCCAAGGCCGGACAGCACCTGCGCTCGCGCCCACCAGGCGGCCGGCTGATCGTCGGTCACCGGTCGCCGGGTAGTTCGCGACCTGCAACCTGCGGCCCGGTCCGGCGGAGGCATCAGCGCAGTGAGATCACCACCCAGTAGGTACCCACCGAGGACGAATTCCGGGACGAAACCCTTCCGTTCGTCCGGATCGACCCCGAGCGGACGCAGGGAGAAGTCGACCATATTGACCACCCGGACATGTTCCGGTGGCATTCGTGCCAGCTCTCTGAGTTGAGCGATGACCTGGTCGAGCGAGTTTCCGGTCGGGTCTTCTCTCCGCCGGCTCTATAATAATCTCAATACGGCGGTCTGAGTGAATAAGACGGCGTCACCCAAGGAGTCGAAGTATTTGTAGAAAGTCTTTCTGCTCATGCCGGCGGTGGACGCCACGAGTGTCACATCGATAGGAACACCGGGCGCCTGTGAGGCCGCTCTGATAACGGCGTCCGCGATGAGTTCGCGCTGTGACTGGCGAAACTCGTCCCACTGACCTTCAGGTCTCATGATGATCTGACCGCATCGTTCATCCGCGGCTACCCTCCCCGGTCCGTTGGCAACCCTACTCGATTGGCTCGAGACCGGAGTGCCGACAGGTCCGACGCAGCCGGGGGTCCGTGCTCCACCTCCACCGATGGTCCCCTGCCGGGCCGGCCCCGGGCCGCGTCGTGGACGGGTACCGGGATCGAACCGATCGAGTCCGGATATGTTCTCTCCGAAGCGTTCCGGTGCCGGCAGCGGGCGATGGGGCTGGTTTCGACGCATCCGCGGCCACGGGGCCGGACCCGGACGCCTCCGGTCTCCCGCGCCGCGTCAGGGATCCTCCCGGGTGCGCCCGTGGCGCGCCGGGGAAGATGTTCGCATCGACCTCGGAACGGATTATCTCGCCACCCGGTCCAGACCGGGTGCGCGTCGACGAATCCTCCGTCTGGACACACCGTCGGGATCGGAACAATGCGCGGGTCCGGCGATGCGGCGCGGATTCCCGTGCAGCCGGACATCAAGGAAGTCCTGCTTGTCCCGCGCGGGTTGAAAAACTGAGGGGCAGTGGGTGTCGGCCTTTTCGCGATCCGTGTCGCGTTCGTTCGGCCAGTCGCCTCGTGGCGATCATCGGTCGGCGTGGTCGCGCGAGTCATGGATCACGCGCTCTGCTATCGCTGAGCCCACCGAACGCCGGCCGGTCGGGCCGCAGTGAAAGGCCACTGCGATCGGTTGATGGACCATCATCCTTGAATCCGTCGATGGTCCGCTGCGATGGACCGCGCGGTCGGGGCAGGGAGGCGAGGCGAGAGGAAGGGGGCGTTGGCGGCGGACGGCGCCGTCACGTCTGGTCGTTTGCCCGCTGGCGGCCGGAGTTCCCGGACGACCGGTGCGCGTGGAGACAGCCACCGGGCAGATCACCGAGGACAGCGGCCGGGACGACAGCAGGTTCGAACGACATCTCATACATGGCGGCGAACCTGATCGCCGGCAAGGACGGCGCCGCCCGGTGCGGCGGTCCACTGCTGGGCGACACCCGCGGGACCATGGCGAGCGAGCCGGTCCCGTCGGTGCCGACGCAGTCGGTACCTGGGACAGAACAAGACGGGCGCCTGCGGACCGGGACGGAGAGGATGACGGTGACAGCGTCACCAGGTTCGTTGATCTAGGAGTGCAGTCGTGGCGGCATCAGATTCCGTGCTGGAGAATCTCGGCTTCTACACCCTCGCCGGCCAGCCGGCCTCATCCCGCGATCTCGTCCAAGAGGTCACCCTGGGTGACGCGCTTGGTCTCGGGTCGGTCTTCATCTCCGAGCGCTACAACAAGAAGGAAGCGGCCACTCTGTCCGGAGCGGCGGGGGCCGTGAGCGAGCGGATCACCATCCAGACGGGGGCGACGAACCACAACACCCGCCATCCGCTGGTCACGGCGGGCTTCGCCCGGACGATGCAGAGCCTCACCGGCGGTCGCTTCGTTCTCGGCCTCGGCCGGGGCGTGGCGATGCTACAGGACGCCCACGGAATTCCGCGGATCACCACCGCGCAGCTGGAGGACTTCGCCGGCATCATGCGCCGGCTGTTCCGCGGCGAGGTCATCGTCGGCCATGACGGTCCCGCCGGTTCCTGGCCGGTGCTGCGCCTCGACACCTCCCTCGACGAGCACCTGCCCATGAATCTCGTGGCGTTCGGCCCGCAGACCCTGAAACTCGCCGGTCGCTGTTTCGACGAGGTCATCCTGCATACGTTCTTCACCGACGAGACCACCGCGCGGGCCGTGCGGACGGTGAAGGAGGCCGCCGAGCAGGCCGGACGCGACCCTGCGTCGGTGAAGGTCTGGTCGTGCTTCGCCACCGTCGGCGACCACGTGCCGGCGGACCGGCGGCTGATGAAGCTGGTTGGCCGGCTCGCCACCTACCTGCAGGGCTACGGCGAGCTGCTGGCGCGCACGAACGGCTGGGACACCGAGGTCCTCAAGCGGATCCTGGCGGACCCGATCGTGTCCGGGGTACGTGGCCTGGACATCATCGGGACCACGGAGCAGCTCGAGCATGTCGCCACGCTGATCCCCGAGGAGTGGCTCGCGGCGGCGGCAACGGGCAGCCCGCAGCAGTGCGTCAAGGCCATCCAAAACCAGTTCGACCTCGGCTGCGACGGTGTCATTATGCATGGCGCGACGCCGGCCGAGCTTGCGCCCATCGTGGCGGAGTACCGCCGCGTCGCGGCCTGACGAGTGGCAGCGGGCGGGCGGCGGCGCCGGTCGGCCCCCGGACCGGCGGGGACTGTCCGTTGCGGGAGAACGGCGCCCGTCCGCGTCGCGGCGGGAAAGCCGCCACGAATGCGCCCGTCGCGTGGGAGCCCATTGTCCGGGCTGACTTCAGCTCCTTTCGATCCCGGCCGGCCGCCTGTCGTGCCTGTGCGCGTTTCCACCTCCAGGGTGGTGCCGCGCCACTGGCGTGCGAATGACCAGGAGGCTATGATCGGGTTCCATTCCCGGTAGTGCGGCGATGTATTCGGATGCTGTGCGCGGTCCGACTTATTCCGGTCCTCGGCGTCGATGGACCAGCGTATTGCAGCGACATTTTCGCCGGCTCCGGGAAGGGCCCGGTGTCACGGCCACGGTGCGCGTTGGGAAGCGGCTTATCGCGGTGGGCTCTGTCGGCGCCGGTGTTCCCGGCGGCCCGGGGGTCGGCGTGATCATTATCTCTTCGTCCGCCACGGGTTCGGGTGCCCACCGATTTCCCGCCACCCCCATTCGGATGCGTCACAGAAGCCGTGCCATCATTGCCGGAGATAATGCCCCGTGGAGTGGTGTAGATCGGTTCGCGTTCCGCTCTGCGTCTTTCGCTATTATGCGGCCTGAATAT
>NZ_JALKFU020000387.1 GCF_023242965.2 Frankia sp. AgKG'84/4 | reverse complement strand
CGCAGTGCTGCTCGCCGCCGGCTCCGCGGTGGCGGTGCTTGGGCCGGGGCGGCCGACGGCCTGGCGGGTGGGTGCGCTCGCCGCGGTCGGTGTGCTGACCGGCGTCGGCCTGGGCCGGGACGACGACCGCACCGCGTTTCGCACCGCGATGGCCGTCGCCGCGATCGACGTCGCGCTCGTCGTCGCCGCCGGCACCCGGTTGGCCTGACCGCCTCGCCCGCTCACGATGGGCCCGTCACTGGTTCACTCGTTCACCCGCCGAGGTAGGCGTACACCGATTGCCGATGTCTGACTGTTGTGTCATTGGCGTGCATTGATGGGGCCTACCGTTATTCTGGAAGCAGTTACCTCGCAGTCCGTGCAGGTGAGGCCGGCTCAGCCGCCGGCCGACGGATCCGACGCCCATCCCGGAGACCTGTGAACGCTCCCCCGATGCCGCGGCCCGCACCTCGCCGGCCCGCACCTCGCCGGCCCAGGAACGATCCCGCCCAGTACGACGACCTCGCCGACGAGTGGTGGGGGACGCACGGGCAGTTCGCCGCGCTGCGCTGGCTCGCGCAGGCCCGGGGGCGGCTCATCCCGGCTCCGCCGCACGCCGGCGCGCCGCTGCTCGATCTCGCCTGCGGTGCCGGGCTGCTGTCGGTGGCGCTCAGCGGGCGGCTCGCCGGGTGGCGCCATGTCGGTGTCGACCTGTCGGCGCCGGCGCTGCGCCAGGCCGTCGGCCACGGCGTCGCGGCGGTCCGGGCTGACGTGCATCACCTGCCGTTTCCCGGCGCGCGGTTCTCCTGCGTCGTCGCCGGCGAACTGTTCGAGCACCTCGACGATCTCGACGGCGTCTGCGCGGAGATCGGCCGGGTGCTCGCGCCGGGCGGCACCGTCGTCATCGACACGCTCGCGGACACCCTGTTCTGCCGGCTGGCCCTCGTCCGCATAGCCGAGCATCTGCCCGGCGGGCCGCCGCCGCGCCTGCACGACCCGAAGTTGCTCGTCTCGCCCGACCGCCTCGCCGACGCGCTCGGCCGCGCGGGCATCGAGATGACGGTCGTGGGCGGGCTACGACCGTCGATCGTCGACTACGTCCGGTGGCTGGCGCGCCATGCCGACACGGTCCGGATGCTGCCGACCGGGTCCACCGCCGGGGTCTACCAGGCAGTGGGCGTCCGATCCGCGACCGGAAAGGACTGCCCATGAACGCCCCGATTCCCTCGCCCCGCGCTCTCACCACTCACGACGACGTCAACGGTGCCGAGGTGGCCCACGGCGACAGCGACAGCGCCGCACTCGCCCGGGGTGCCGTCGGCGGCCTGGCCGCGCGGGCCGCGGATGCCGACCGGGACGGTGAGCTGCCCGCCGCCGACCTCGATGAGCTGCGCGGCGCCGGGTTGCTGGGGCTGCTCGTGCCGAAACGGCTCGGCGGGGCCGGCGGCGGCTTCGCCGACTGGGCGGATGCCGCGCGCGTGCTCGCCGCGGGCAGCGGCGCGACCGCGCTGGTGCTGAACATGCACACCTCGGTCGTGGGCGCGCTGGCCCGGACACCCGACGACCTCGCCCGGGCGATGGGCGCGCCGGAGTCGTTCTTCGCCGCCCGCGACCAGACGCTCGCGGACGCCGCGGCCGGGCGGTTCATCGCCGTCGCGATGAGCGAGCGGGGCGCCGGCTCGCGGCTGTCCGAGCTGCGGACGAGCTACCGAGCCGAGGGTGACGGCTACCGGATCACCGGCGCGAAGGCGTTCTGCTCGGGCGCGTCGCACGCGGAGGTCTTCTTCGTCGCCGCCCGCGCCGCCGAAGCCGACCCGTCCGCGCCGGCGACGGTCAGCCACTTCCTCGTTCCGCGCGGCCCGGGAGTGAGCGTCGAACCGAACTGGGACACCCTCGGCATGCGCGGCACCGGCAGCCACGACGTGCACCTCGACGTGTGGGTACCGGCGGACGCGCTGGTCGGGGGTGTCGCCGGGCTGAGCCTGCTGGTTGCGCAGGTCATGCCGCAGTGGCTCGTTGCCTCCTACGCCGCCGTCTACGCCGGCGTCGGGCGGGCCGTTTTCGATGCCGGGATCACCCATGCCCGCGGTCGCGGCGGCACCGGGCTGGCACGCGGCCTCGCCGGGCTGCCCGCCGTGCGCGCCCGGTTCGGCCAGGCCGACGCCAGTCTCGCCGCCCTCGATGCCGTCGTCGACGAGTGCGCCCGCCGCGTCGACGCCGACCCCGGGTCGCCGTCGACGAACCAGTGGGTGTGGCGGGCGAAGCTGCTCGCCGGACGCACCGCGCAGGACGTCGCCGCCTCGATCGTCGAGGCGTGCGGGACGTCGGTGACCCGCCGCGGGCATCCGCTGGAGCGGCTGTACCGCGACGCCCGGTGCGGCTCGCTGCAGCCCGCGACCAGCGACGTCTGCGCGGATTGGCTGGGCATCGCCGCGCTCGGCGGCGACCCGGAGGCCGACGCGGACGTGGCTCGGTGGTGACCGCCGCCGTCATCGCCGGCGTGGGTTCGGCCTTCCCCGACGTCCACGACCAGCAGGAACTGTGGGACGACTACTTCACGCACCGGTATCGGGGTGACGCGCTGTCCCGGCGGCTGTTCCTCGGCTCCGGCGTGCGAACCCGCCACGGCGTGGTGGATCCGCGCCGCGAGGACGTCAGCGACTGGTCGACGGCGGCCCGGATGCGCCGCTACCTCGACGAGGCTCCGCCGCTGGGTCACCGGGCCGCGGCCGAGGCGCTGGCCGACGCCGGGATCAGCGCCGCCGACCTGGGGCTGTTCGTCGTCGTGTCCTGCACGGGATACGCGACGCCGGGCCTGGACATCCGGCTCGCCCGCGAGCTCGGCATGGCGCCGTCGGTGCGCCGGCTGCTCGTCGGCCACATGGGCTGCTACGCCGCATTCCCCGGGCTGGGCGCGGCGGCCGACTTCGTCCGGGCCCGCGGGCTGCCCGCGCTCGTGCTCTGCGTGGAGCTGACCTCGCTGCACCTCCAGCCCGCGCAGGAGCACCGCGACCTGGAGCAGGTCGTCGCGCACGCGCTGTTCGGCGACGCCGCCGCCGCGGTCGTCGTCCTCCCCGACGCCGCCCGCGGCCTGGAGGTCCTCGACACCACCGCGGCGACCGCGCCCGCGAGCGAGGACCTGATGAGCTGGCACGTCACCGACCACGGCTTCCGGATGGGCCTGTCGCCGCGGGTGCCCGACGTGCTCGCCAAGCACATCGAGGAGGCGACGGGGTCGCTGCTCGCGCCGACCGGCACGGACCGCACCGACGTCGGCGGGTGGGCCGTGCACCCCGGCGGCCCGCGCATCATCGACGTCGTCGAGGAACGCCTGGGCCTCACCCCCGCGCTGACCGCGGCGACCCGCGCCGTCCTCGACACCCGGGGCAACTGCTCGTCCGGCACCGTCCTGCTCGTCCTCGACCAGCTCCGCCGCGGCCTCGCCCCCGACGCGACCGTCGTCGCGATGGCCTTCGGCCCCGGCCTCACCCTCTGCCTGGCGCTGCTACGCGCCCGATGACCGCTGATGGTCGTCTTCGCGGCGGGACGAGGATTCGGCATACCGGGTTCATCCACCGACATTCCGGCTAGCATTTCCGAGAACGAGTGAGACTGCTTCGTTCCCTGCCGCGCCGCGGATTGTCCCGGGGGTATCGCCCACAATGCTCGAACTTCCGCTTTCCGCCGCGTCGGCGGCCAAGCCGGCCGAGTCGTCGCCGGGTCGGCGGCCCCGGCTGCGCGACGTCACCCGGGGTCGGGGCGTGCTGGAGGGTGCCGTGGAGGTTCTCGACGCGCTTTCGCGGTTCGAGGCGGTGGGGCTCTCGGACCTCGCCCGGCTGATCGAGCTGCCGAAGACGACCGTCCACCGGCTGCTCGAGCAGATGACCGCGTTGGACCTCGTCGACCGGACCGGCGACGGCGGTTACCGGATCGGCGCCGGACTGCGCCGGTTGGCGGCGCCGAACCGGGGCCTGCACGGCCTGGGCCGGATCGGTCAGGCGCCGGTCGTGTCGCTGAGCGCGAGCACCCGCTCGGCGATCACGTTGGTTGTCCTGCGGGAGCGGTCGATGATGGTGGCCGCCGTCGCCGCGCCCGAGCGGGGTATCGACCTGCGTGAGTCGCGGACCTCGTTTCGGCTCGACACCGCGGTGGGCCAGGTTCTGCTCGCCACGGCACCGGGGTCCGAGCCGCCACCGGCCATGTCGCCGCGCCAGTGGCAGCGGGCACGGACGCGCATCCAACGCGAGGGCGTCGCCTTCGACCGCCAGGATCTCGTCGACGGGGTCTGCTGCGCGGCGGTACCCGTGCGAAACCAGGACGGTGCGGTGGTGGCCGCACTGGCGTCCGTCATGATCGCCACGCAGATACCCGCCGGCCTGGTCGAACAGCTGCGGCATACCGCCACCCGGCTCGGTCGGCGGATCCCCGGCTCACCGACCGGGCCGGTGGCCTCCGTGGAGCGCCGCTAACTCCCGACCGTGGGCACTGGCGCCTCGGACCCGCGATCTCGTCGTATATCGTTACTCTCCGACGTTTGGGCGTCATTCATCGCGGCGGCGGGTGCGGGGAGCGGGCAGGTGCCTTTCACGTTGAGCCATCCGGCGGCGGTGCTGCCGTTGCGGCGGCTGGGTCTGCCGATGAGCGCGCTGGTCGTCGGGTCGATGGTGCCGGACATTCCGGTGTTCCTCGGCTGGCCGGGGGTCTACCGGTTCACCCACAGCCCGCTCGGGGTGGCCAGCGCCGACCCGGTGCTGGCCATGGCCGCCCTCGCCGTCTGGTTCTGGCTGATCCGCGATGCCGTGGTCGACCTGAGCCCCGGGCTGGTCAGATCTCGGCTCGCGGCGCGGGCCCGGCCCACGCGACGCCAGTGGCTGCTCGCCCCGGCCGCGGCGGCGGTGGGGGCGATGACCCACGTCGGCTGGGATGCCTTCACCCATCACGATCGGTGGGGCGTGCGTCAGGTGCCGTGGCTGAGCGCCGACCATCGCGGCCTGGCAGGCCACGCCTGGCTCCAGTACGGGTCCAGCGTGGTCGGGTTCGCCGTCGTCGGCGCGGCCGGGCGCCTGCTGGCGTCTGTAAACACTCGGCGGC
>NZ_JALKFU020000386.1 GCF_023242965.2 Frankia sp. AgKG'84/4 | reverse complement strand
GTTCCACTCGGGGATGATGTTCCCCAGCGGACAGCCGTTGTGGCAGAACGGGATGCCGCAGTCCATGCACCGGGCGGGCGGGGGGCGCCCCGGCCCCGCCCGGCACGGCACCACCGAGTGTGACCTTCATCCCACTATCGCCGGATCGTCGCTGACACCGGGGGTGCCGTCGCGCATCATCTGGCCGGGTCGCTGCCATCGGGCGGACACGGCCGGGGGCGCCGTCCCGCGACCCGCCACCCCCGGCCCTCCCCGGCCGGGGGAGGATGACGGTGACGGCCGTTCCAGCCCAGGTAGGCGGCGGGGGATGGGCCGGGCGGCGCAGGCACGTGAGAACCGAACGACGGATGACAAGGAGTCCTGGGTGAAGCTGGCGAGAGGTACCCGGGAGGTCTTCGACGCGGAGAGCCTGGTCGAGGAGTACCTGGGCCCGCGCAGGCGGGGACTGCGCTACGCCTACCCCTACTACGACGGTCTGGTGACCAATAACGACCCCGATCTGCTGTGCACGGGTGACCTGCTCGCCCCGACCCTGCTCGGCGTCCACGTCGACGTGGACCGCATGCACACGTTGACGGCGCTCACGCCGCTGCTGCAGCGGGCGCTGGACCGGCTGCCGCCGGGCATCGAGCTCATCGAGGCCGACGAGGTGACCCTCGACCTGGTCGCCGCGCTCTACGACCCGCTGGATGACCCCGACGTCTCCGACCGTGACGTCAAGGGCTCCCTGCTTGCCAAGGTGCTGCACCGCAAGCGTCCCGCGCTCGTCCCGCTGTTCGACTCGAAGGTGCGCATCTTCTACCAGCACGAGGACTGCGTGCCGCCGTCGCCGCGCGACGGCCGCAGCTGGCGCCAGTACATGGAGCTGCTGGTCCGCGCGATGCAGTACGACCTGCGGGAGAACGCCGAGGAGTTCCGCCGCCTCGCCGCGCTGGTGCCGCAGAGTGGTCCGCCGGTGACCCCGCTGCGCATGCTCGACGTGGTGGTGTGGATGAGCAGCGCGGTGTGAGGCGTCCACGGGGACCGTCCGGGCCATGACGCCGAGCCGGCTGCGAGAATGGGCGTCGTGTTGAGCTACGTCGTGCGCGGGCTCACCCGACGCCACGGGGCGGGTGAGCACGCCGTCCTCGCGAACGACCGGATCGACCTGGATATCAGCCAGGGGGAGGTGTTCGGCGTCCTCGGCCCCAACGGAGCCGGGAAGACCACGCTGGTCCGCCAGTTGATGGGCCTGCTGCGCCCCGACGCCGGCACGATCACCATGTTCGGTCAGGACGTGCGCGACGCGCCGGACCTGCCCGCCCGGCTCGCCGGCTACCTCGGCCAGGCGGACCACGCCCTGGCCGAGCTGCCGGTCGCCACCGCCGTGGGCACCACCGCGCGGATGCGCGGGCTGTCCCGCGCCGCGGCGCGCACGGCCCGCGACGCCATCCTCGAGGAGCTCGGGCTCACCGCTGTGGCGCATCGCCCGCTGTCCCGGCTCTCCGGCGGTCAGCGGCGGCTGGCCTGCGTGGCCACCGCGCTCGTCGGGGACCGTCCGGTGCTCATCCTCGACGAGCCCACGACCGGGCTCGACCCGGTGGCGCGCCGCGCCGTGTGGGCGGCGCTGCAGCGTCGGCGGGACGCCACCGGCACCACCGTCGTGCTGATCACGCACAACGTCCTGGAAGCCGAGTCGGTGCTCGACCGGGTCGCTGTCCTGGAGGCCGGGCGGGTGATCGCCTGCGACACCCCCGGCCAGCTCAAGGCATCGGTGTCCGGCGACGTCCGGCTCGACCTCGCCTGGCGCAGCGAGCCGCCGGCCGACGACCCCACGGTCGCCCTGCTGGCCGGCCTGGCCACCACCAACGGCCGGCGATGGACGGTGCGGATGGCACCCGCCGCCGCCCGCGACGCCCTCGGCCGGCTCACCACCGGCGCGGCGTTCGCCGCGCTGGACGACTTCAGCCTCGCCACCCCGTCGCTGGAGGATGTGTACCTCACCCTCGGCGGCGCATCCCGAGACCTGGAGCGGACATGACCATGAAGTTCCGTCACCCGGGCCGGCTGGGACGGTCGCGATGACCGTCGTCCCCGACGCCCGCAGCGCCTCGCCCGTCCGGCCCGCCGCCGAGCTGCCCGTCTCCGGCCTGACCGGGTCCGTTCTCCCGGCGCGGCCGGCGATCCCGGCGGCCGCGGAGCCCGGCCCACCGTGGATCCCACCGGCCACCGGGTTCGGGGCCGCGTTCGGCGCGGTCTACCGCGGTCAGCTCGCCCGCTCCAAGGTGGGGCGCATCCCGCTGCTGTTCGTCGCGTCGTTCCAGTCGGTCGGCATCCTCGTCCTGCTGCGCGGCATCCTCGACGTCGACAACACCACCGCCGCCGGCCAGGTCGTCGCGGGCTCCACCGTGCTGGTCGTCGCCTTCGTCGCGCTCAACCTGCTCGCGCAGCGTTTCGGCGCGCTGCGGGCCGCCGGCGCGCTCGACTACTACCTGACCCTGCCGGTGCCCCCGGCGGCGGTCGTGCTGGGCACGGCGGCGTCGTACGCCACGTTCGCCGCGCCCGGCACGCTCATCACCGCCGTGTTCGGCAGCCTGCTCTACGGCCTGTCGCTGTCGGGGCTGTGGCTGCTGCTGCCCGTCGTCGTGCTCTCCGGGGTGTGCCTGTCCGGCCTCGGGGCCGCCGTCGGCCTGCTCGCGCCGCGACCGGAGCTCGCGACTCTCGCCGGGCAGGTCGGGATGAGCATCGTGCTGTTCCTCGGCGTGATCCCGGCGGACCGGCTGCCCGAGGTCGGCCGGCTGGCCCGCGACGCGCTGCCGAGCACCTATGCCGTCGACGCCCTCGCCGCCGCGTTCCAGCCCGGTGTCGACTGGGTGACCGTGGTCACCGACCTCGCCGTGTGCGCGGTTGTCGGCGTGGCGGCGCTCGCCGTCGCGGTGTTCGCCCTGCGCCGCGTCGCGACGTCCTGACCGCACGTCGTCCTGACCGCACGTCGTCCTGACCGCCACGACCTCCTGACCGCGCTGGCGGGACCACTGTCGGCCTGGTCCGATCGGTGTGGGCCGCCGGCACGATAGGGTCAACCGTCCGTGGGTTCCCGCCGAGTCGGCGTCCCGCGGGGTTTGGTGACGAAGCGGACACCTCTGGGCGGAGCGGGCGACGTGACGGATGGCGCAGCGGATCCCCGCCCGGTCCCCGCGAGCGGCTGGCAGGTGAGCGTGCTCGCCGGGCTGATCTGCGCGGCGGCCATGCTGATCGTCGGGTTCCCGCTCGGCCTGCTCTGGGCCGCCGCCGCACCGCATCTCGACGTGGCGAACGCGCTGCGGGGCAACGAGTCGGCGTTCGCCGTGCAGAGCGACATCGACGCCCGGTTCGGCCTGATCTGCGGCGTTGCCGGGCTCGTCGGCGGCGCGGTGGCGTTCTGGCGGGCGCGGGACGCCGGGTGGCCCGTTCCCCTCGGCCTGGCCGCGGGCGGCCTCGGCGGTGCGCTCATCGCCGGCTGGCTCGGCCACCAGCGCCGCTCACCGGGTGTGCGGCACAGGCTGCCCGGGGACGCCTCCCCGTTGCTGGTCGACCTGGTCGATCTGCGGGTCCGGGCGTACGGCCTCTACCTGGTCCTGCCGGTCGTCGCGCTGGCGATGTTCGCGATCGCGCTGTGGGTGGCGTCCTGGCCGCAGCGGTCCGCCAGCCGCGGCCGCCAGAACCGGCAGGCCGCTGCCACCGCACCGACGTCCGCCCTCGGCGGTTTCGGTCGCGAAGGTGGTTTCGGTCGCGAAGGTGGTTTCGGTCGCGAAGGTGGTTTCGGCCCCGACAACGGCCTGGGCCCCGACAACGGCCTGGGCCACGACCGCGGTCCGCAGGACCGGGACCGCGCGCCGGGTCGTGACGGGGGCCTTGACCGGGATGGTCCGGACCGGGATGGTCCGGACCGGGATGGTCCGGACCGGGATGGTCCGGACCGGGATGGCGCGCTCGGCCGGGACGGCGGCAACGGCGTCGGCCAGGCCTGACCGGACGGGGTCAGGCCGGGGGCGCACCACGGGGTCACGCCGGGCGTACCACCCGGCCAGGTCGCCCTGGCTCAGTTTCGGCTGGCTCGGTTCCGGCTGGCTCGGTTTCGGCTGGCTCGGTTTCGGCTGGCTCGGTTCCGGCTGGGCCAGGTGGGGCCGGCTCAGTTGGGGCTGGGATCGACCCGGCGCAGCTCGCTCGAACCGATGGTAGTGATCTTTCCTAGCAGGCCGACCTCCCGGCGCAGAAACGCCCGCTCGGCGCCCAGCCGGCTGGCGGCATCCGCCGCGGCCAGCAGGCCCTGCCGTTCGGTGAGATCGGTGACCGCCGCCGCGGCGACCACATAGGACAGCGCGATCGGGTCGTCCGGGAGGTCCGGCAGGGAGATCTGCACGGTGCCGGTGGCCGCCAGCCGCTGGGCGTAGGTGCGCATGAGCCGCTGCACGGGCTCGACGGCCGCCCGGGCGGCGTCGGCGTCACCCAGCTCGTCGGGCAGGAACTCCACCTCGCCAAGCAGGTAGGGCGCGCCCCGCTGGTCCAGCTCGCCGACGCGGAATCGCTGCCCGCCGACGGTGATGAGGGAGAACCGGCCATCCGGATGCTCCTGGACGCGGCGCACCACGGCGGTGCAGCCGACCTCGTGCAGCGCCGGCAGCGCCGGACCGGTCTCGCGGCCGCGGCGGATCGCCACCACCCCGAACTGGCGGACCTCGTCGGCCGACTGGGTCAACAGCTGGCGCACCAGCGTCCGGTACCGCTCCTCGAAGATCTCCAGTGGCAAGACCAGGCCCGGCAGCAGCACGGTGCCGAGCGGGAACAGCGGAAGTTGCGTGCTCATCGCCCGTGCCCTTCCCTGCGGTGCTGTCCCGGCCACGTCCCGTTGCCGGGCGGTGAGTCCAACCCTGTCCCGTCTGAGCGGTGGTGTCCACGGCTGGAGAACCGCCGGGACTGTGATTCTCCTCGGCGTCCGCCTGCGGCGTCGCCCATTGCGACCGCCCGGGGTGGCGCGGGGTGCGTGGTGGTGGTGAGGGCGGCGCAGAGGGCAGCGGCGATTTCTTCTGGTTTTTCCTGGTTGTAGCCGATC
>NZ_JALKFU020000385.1 GCF_023242965.2 Frankia sp. AgKG'84/4 | reverse complement strand
GTATATTGTTTTTATTCGGCGGGGGTGTGCCCGCGGGGGCCCCCGGGGGCGCCGCGGACCACGTCGGCGTCGGGCGGGCGGGGTAGGTCGGCGCGGTCGGTGAGGACGCGCAGCAGTGCCTCGACGACCGGCGTCGCGACCTGCTCGGCCATGATCCGCCGGTAGGCGTGGTAGACGGCGTCGTCGGCGAGGCGGGCGGTGCCGGCCGGAGCGAGCCGGAGCAGGCGGCGCCGTGCGGTGCGGGTGCCGCGCACGGCGTCGTTGTGGGCGCGCAGCGCGGCGAGATCCGTGCCGATGGACTGGTTGAGCGCCGCGTCCAGCGCCCCGAGCAGGGTGCTGGACACCGGCGGCGGGGCCGGCAGCGGCTGCGGCGAGCTGGCCCTGGGTGCACCGTGCGTCGGCGGTTGCGACAGTAGCTGGGCCGGGCGCGCGGACGGCACGACGTAGGTGAGCACCCGGCGGACCTGGCGTTCGGCCGGCCGGTCGAAGATCGCGGCGAGCGCCGGCCCGATCGGCCGGTTCACCAGGATCCCGCCGTCCGAGGCGTGGAACGAACGGGCGCTGTTGACATAGGCGGCCAGGTCCGGATGGGCGTCGTCGACCGGGCGGCCGACGGGCACCCAGGCGGGTTCGAACGCCCCGGGGAAGGCGGAGCTGGCCCGGGCGGCGAGCGCGAGGCGGGGGATGGCGCCGGGGTCGGTGAGGTCGGGCGTGCCGAAGACGAACAGCCCGCGGTAGTCGACGTCGTACATCGTCCCGCCGAGGGAGTCGGTGTGCTCGACGACCTCGCCGCGCACGATCGTCGTCGTCACGAACATCGACGTCGGGCGGGTGGCGTGGCGGTGCTGGCGCGGGGCGGTCGCGGCCACCGCCGAGAACGCGGTGTGCAGCGCGGGCAGCACGACGGCGTCGCCCCGCAGCAGGGAGGGGAAGGCCCGGTCCGCGGGGGTGCGCATCATCGCGTCCAGGGAGCCGAGGGAGAGCCACAGGTCGCGCAGCGGCGCGAGGTCGGCGCGCCGCGCGTTCGCGAAGCCGAGCATGGCGGCGTTGATGCCACCGGCGGACGTCCCGGCGAGCACGTCCACCGCGATCTCCACGTCGAGGATCGCGAGCAGGCGGGCGTAACGGGCGGCGACGGCGGCGTCGGTGGGGTCCGCGGGGCCGCCGACGCTCGCGTGGTCCCGGGCGCCGGTGGCGAGGTTGATCTCGGTGGCGACCCCGCCCATCCACACGGCGAGGCTGGCCCCGCCGGTCATCACGACCGCAAGTCGAACTTCCTGGGTCGCCTCGTCACGCATGGTGGCAAGAGTAGACGGGCCGGACATGCGCTGGTCGGCCATCCGACCGAGGTCCGTCGGCTCGGGCGATTCGCGGCGGCAATCAACCGGTCGTCCCACTTGTCAGCGGGTTACCCGTGGGTAGCATGGGAACTACGTACTCACGAGTAGCAAGCCGGTCTCGGCCCTCAGGTGCCGCCGGTGCTCCCGAAAGGAGCCATCCCATGGGGCACTACCGGAGCAACCTTCGCGATCTGGAGTTCAACCTCTTCGAGCTCTTCGACGTCGGTGCCACGCTGGGCACCGCACCGTTCGAGGACATGGATGTGGACACCGCGCGCCAGGCGCTGATCGAGCTGGAACACCTGGCCTCCGGGCCGGTGGCGGAGTCGTTCGCTGACGCAGATCGCAACCCGCCGACGTTCGACCCGAAGACCGGCTCGGTGACGCTGCCCGCGTCGTTCAAGCGCTCCTACCAGGCGGTTCTCGACGGCGAGTGGTGGCGCCTGTTCGTCCCCACCGAGGTGGGCGGGCTCGGCGCCCCGCCGACGGTCGCCTGGGCCGGCTCCGAGCTGCTGCTCGGCGCGAACCCGGCGGTCTTCCTGTACCTGGCCGGGCCGACCTTCGCCGGGATCCTGCACCGGATGGGCACCGAGTGGCAGCGCACGATCGCCCGCTTCGCGATCGACCGGCAGTGGGGCGCGACGATGGTCCTCACCGAGCCGGACGCGGGCTCCGACGTCGGCGCCGGCCGCGCCCGCGCCGTGGCACAGCCCGACGGAACCTGGCACATCGAGGGCGTGAAGCGGTTCATCACCAGCGCCGACTGGGATGTGCCCGAGAACATCATGCATCTCGTGCTGGCCCGGCCGGAGGGGCACGGGCCGGGCACCAAGGGCCTGTCGATGTTCGTCGTGCCGAAGTTCATGCCCGACCCGGGGACCGGCGCGCCCGGCGAGCGAAACGGCGTGTACGTCACGAACGTCGAGAAGAAGATGGGCCTGAAGGCATCCACCACCTGCGAGCTGCGCTTCGGTGAGCGGACCCCGGCGGTCGGCTGGCTCGTCGGCGACGTGCACGAGGGCATCGCGCAGATGTTCCAGGTCATCGAGCACGCCCGGATGATGGTCGGCACGAAGGCGATCGCCACCCTGTCCACCGGCTACCTCAACGCGCTGGACTTCGCCCGCACCCGGGTGCAGGGCGCCGAGCTGCCCCGCTCGGCCGACAAGACCGCGCCGCGGGTGACGATCATCCACCACCCGGACGTCCGCCGGATGCTGATGGCGCAGAAGTCCTACGTGGAGGGCATGCGCTCGCTCATCCTCTACACCGCGACGTTCCAGGACCGGGTGGCGCAGGCGGAGGCCCGCGGCGAGACCGACGACCTCGCCGTGCGGATCAACGACCTGCTGCTGCCGATCGTCAAGGGCGTCGGCTCCGAGCGGTCCTACGAACTGCTCGCGTCCTCGCTGCAGGTCCTCGGCGGCTCCGGATACCTGCAGGACTACCCGCTCGAGCAGTACCTCCGTGATGCCAAGATCGACACCCTGTACGAGGGGACCACGTCGATCCAGGGGCAGGACCTGTTCTTCCGGAAGATCGTCCGGGACAAGGGGCAGGCGCTGACCGCCGTCATCGGCGAGATCCAGAACTTCGTCAAGGCGGAGGCGGGCAACGGTGCGCTCCAGCACGAGCGGGAGGCGCTCGGCGCCGCCCTCGACGACGTCCAGGGCATCGTCGGCGCGATGGTCGGCTACCTCACCAGCGCGGCGCAGAGCCCCGAGCAGGTCTACCGGGTCGGCCTGAACACCACCACCCTGCTGCTCAGCCTCGGGGACCTGATCGTCGGCTGGCTGTTGATGCGCGGCGCCGAGGTAGCGGTCCGGGCCCTCGCCGACGGGTCCCCCGGCGACCGGGACACCGCCTTCTACCAGGGCAAGGTGGCCGCCGCCCGGTGGTTCGCGGCGAACGTGCTGCCGGACCTGAAGGCGCGCCGCGGCATCGTCGAGTCCACCGGGCTCGGGCTCATGGAAGTACCCGAAGAGGCCTTCTGAGCCCTCCCGTCGGCCCGGCCGGCGACGCCGAACCGACCGAACACCCACGGACCGCGCGCAGACCCGCGCGGTCCGTGGCGTTCGCGCCGTGGAGTGGTTGTATTGGTTGAAAACAGGGGTAGAGGGATGACATGGGCATCCCGTTGAGTCTCGCGTTCTTCACCCTCGGCGCCATTTTGACTTTCGCTGTCAATTCCCACCCGTCCGGTCTCAACCTGGACACGGTCGGCGTGATCCTGATGCTCGTCAGTCTGGCGGGGCTGGGCATCACCCTGTACCGGGAGCAGTGGCGTCGGAAGATGGTCGAGGAGTCGATCGAGACCGGCTCGCCCACGCCGGTGGCCGTGGACGACACCGTCCTCGTCGATCCGTCGACGCCCTACGAGGCCCCGCGGCGCCGCCAGCCGGACCTGACCGAGGAAGAGGACGAGCACATCAACGCGCGACGTCACCCGGAGGTGGACAAGCAGTCGCACTGATCATCAACGCGCCCGCCAGCACCTGCGAGCTACCGCCCGGTGCGATCTCCCACCACTGGTTGGTCGGGAGATCGCACCGGGCGGACTCAGGAGGTCCGCAGGGGCGGGAAAGCCTGGTCCAGCTCGTTGCGCATGTCCCGCTTCAGAAGATCGTCGGACTCCGAGGACGACTGCCCCTCAAGGAGGAACCGGGCCACTCGGAGGGTGAGATCCACCCGCTCAGCCAGGTTCAGCGTGCCGGTGAACCGGCCGCTGGAGTTGGCGGAGGTCAGCACCTTGGCGACGAACTCGTCCGCGGCCTGAAGTGCCTCCACTCGCGTCATGGTTCCACCTCTTTGTGCCGGAATCCGGTCAGAGGCGCAACCGTACCAGGGAACCTCCGGTGCGCCGTTGTGTGCCCCACTCGCGTGCTTTGTGGGCACCTGGTGTATCCGATGAGTCGATCACGACCAGGCGAGCGCGATGGTGGGATCGGTCAGCATGGCGCCGATGTCGGCCAGCACCGCGGCGCCGAGTTGCCCGTCCACGATCCGGTGGTCGAAGGACAGCGCCAGCTCAGCCACCGTACGGGCCGTCACCTGACCCTCGTGCACCCACGGCGCCGGCCGAACCGAGCCCAGGGCGAGGATCGCCGCCTCGGGCGGATTGAGGATCGGCGTGCCGATGTCGACGCCAAGCGCGCCCACGTTCGTGATCGTGATGGTTGCGCCGCGCAGCCGTGCCGGGTCGAGCCGGTCGGCCCGCGCATCCGCCGTCAGCGCCGCCAGCGCCCGCGCCAGTCCGACGAGGTCGAGCCGGTCGGCGTCCGGGATGTGCGGCACCACCAGCCCGCGCGGGCCCGCCACCGCGATCCCCAGGTTCACCCGGCCGGGCACCTCGATCTCCGGACGCCCGCCGTCGCCGTTCTCGACCCAGCGCGAATTGATCATCGGGTGCCGGCGCACGGCCACCAGCAGAGCCCTGGCCGCGAACAGCAGCGGCGTCACCCGCAGCCCGGCGAAGTCCGGCAGCTCCATGATCCGCTTGCGGCCGTCCATCGTGGCGGTCATGTCGGCGCTGAGGAACTCGGTGACCTGCGGCGCCGCCGCGACGCTGGCGACCATGGCCTGCGCCATCATCCGCCGGACGCCGACGACGGGTACCCGCCAGCCGCCGGTGTCCGCCGCGAATGTCGCGTCCGCCGGGATCGCACCCACCAGGGGGGCGCCTGCCCCGGGGGCGGTGCCCGGCGCCGGGACGCCGGTGGGCACCTCGCCCGGCAGTGC
>NZ_JALKFU020000384.1 GCF_023242965.2 Frankia sp. AgKG'84/4 | reverse complement strand
GCTCCGGCGGCGGGCGGGTCGGCCGCGGCCGGCGTGTCGGCCGAGGCGGACGTGCTGACCGCGCGCGGTGCTGGGTCCGGCGGTGTGTCCGGCGATGTGCCCGAGGTTTCAGTCATGTCGCTCACTGGAGGAGGTAGATGGTCGCGAACAGGGCGATCCAGACGACGTCGACGAAGTGCCAGTAGTACGACACGACGATCGCCGATGTCGCCTTCTCCGGCGTGAAGCGCCCGAACGTCGACCGGCCCAGCACCATGACGAAGGCAACGAGCCCGCCGATGACGTGCAGCCCGTGGAAACCGGTCGTCAGGTAGTAGACCGACCCGTAGGCATGCGACGCCATCGTGAACTTGTTCTCGCCGAAGTACTCGTTCGCCTGACCGCCGACGAAGATCGCACCCATGATCAACGAGATCAGGTACCAGCGTCGCAACCCGAACACGTCGCCGCGTTCCGCGGCGAACACCCCGAGCTGACAGGTGACGCTGGACAGCACCAGGATCACGGTGAAGAACAGCGCGTACCCGACGTGCAGCTCCACGGGGCCGTGTTCGGAACCGGCGGGATCGCCGGTCACAGGCGGCCAGTTGCCGCTGTTGACCGAACGGATCGTGAAGTACATCGCGAACAGGGACGCGAAGAACATCAGCTCCGACGACAACCACACGACCGTGCCGACCGAGACCATCGAGGGACGGTTGGCCGTCGGGTGTGGAGGTGGAGCCTTCTCGAGGACGGGGGCTGAGGCCACGTCGGTCATTCTGGCACGCGACGCGGCAGGCGCCACCGTAGGTTCGACGTTCGGTAGGACTACGACTCGTCGATGACGCGCCCACAGCGCCGCACAGGCCCCGGTACATCCCGCACAAACCGCTGCGGCACAGCCAAAACCGCAGGTCCCGGGCCGCCCGCACGGGCAGTGGAAAAAAGCCCACCGATCGGCGACCGCCGGCCAGATGTTGCGTGCCTCACCCGCGTCACGTCCACCGCAGGGGCCGGGTCTGCCGGCACGGCGGGGCGGGGCCGGTTGGCACGGCCCGACCGGCCCGACCCGGGCGCGTCACCGGGCGCGCACGCCGCGGCAAAGCCCCCGGTCGCCGCTTCCGCGGCGGCCGGGGGCCGGAAGGACCAGGTCAGCCGGACAGCGCCGCGAGGGCGCGCAGCCCGTCCGCGGGCAGCGCGATGCCGGCCTCGGAGCCGGGATCCACCGCGAGCAGCAGGTCGTCGGACGGCCAGATCCGCCCCAGCGTCGCGATCTGGACGGTGCGGTAACGATCCACCTCCGGCAGGGCCGCCGCGAGGCGGGTCTCGGAGGTGAAGGTCGGGACGAACTGGGTGCCGTCCTGGCGTTCGGCGACGGGCAGCTGCAGGACGTCGCTGTCCGTCGTGGTCAGCTCGTCGATCTCGCTGCCGAGGTCGGGCAGCAGGACATCGGCGACCGCGAGGTCGCTGAGCGCGGTGCGCTCGTCCTCCCCGTCGGCGAGGCGGCGCAACGCGGCCCGGGCGGCGTTGCCCTGCTCGGTCGCCCGGCCCGGTACCGCCGGCGATTCGACGTCCATCGCGGCCTGCGGGTCGCCGAAGGACGGGCCACCAGGGCGCGCTGCGCCGGGCCGCGGGGCGCCAGGGGTGGGCACGGCGGCGGAGTCGGCGGACGCGAGGTCGGGACGTAGCTGGTCATCGGTCATGGGTGAACTCCCTTGACGTGGACGAGCGTGCTGACGTGTCGTGCCGTAGGCCCATCGCCTACCCGGGCCGGGGCACTCCCGAACGGACCGGTCCCGACGAATCCGCCCGCGTCAGGAGCGCAGGGCGAGGTCCGCGATCAGCGCCCGGCGGGTCGCCCCGACCAGCGGCGTGCCGTCGCTGTACTCGCGATGGTCGATCACGAGCTCGGCCGGGACCGCCGGGTCGCGGAAGGCGTCACGCAGCTCCTCACCGAGCGTGAAGCGAACCATGTGCACCGACACCGTCTCGCTGGGCACGTCGGGGTCCTCATCGAGGCCGGGGATCTCCACTCCCGGGACGCGACGCCCGCCGATCTCCAGGAACAGGCTGTGCTGCAGGCCGGCGAGGCGGCTGAGCTCGTCGCGCACCGTCTCCAGCTCCGCGAGCTCGATGAAGATCGTCGCGGTGAGGACGTGGCTGTCGGGCAGCAGCCGGGAATAGGCCTCGATCTCGTGCGCGACCTCCGCGGAGGCCGTCAGGCGCTCGGTGTAGACCATCTCCTGCACCTGATAGCGCAGGGTCTGTTCGTTCTCGAACTCCGCGACGACGAGGTCACCGACCCGGACCCTGCGCTCGGCACGGACCGGGATCATCTGCCGGCGCAGGTCGGGTCGACGCTGCGCGTACGCCCGGTGATCAGTGGTGATGTCGGCGACGGTCAGCGCCATCAGAGGCCTCCGGAGGGGGCTGTCGTCTTCAGGTGACAGGGCGATGGTGGGTATACCAGCGGGCCAGGGCCACGCACGGGCGTGGAACAGACCGGCGACCGGTCCCTGGCGCCGGGGCGCCGGGAGCCGATCGCCGGAGGTCATGCGGGTGGTGCGGGTGGTGCGGGTGGTGCGGGCCGATCAGGCGTCGGCGGTCTCCTCGGCGGTCAGGGCGTCGAGGGCCTTCTTGAACCGACCGGCGTGGGTCTTCTCCGCGCGGGCCAGGGTGGAGAACCAGTCCGCGATCTCCTCGAAGCCCTCCTCGCGGGCGGTCTTCGCGAAGCCGGGGTACATGGCGGTGAACTCGTAGGTCTCGCCGGCCACCGCGCTGGCCAGGTTCTTCGCGGTGCTGCCGAGCGGCTCGCCGGTCGCCGGGTCGCCGACCTCGGCGAGGAAGTCCAGGTGACCGAACGCGTGGCCGGTCTCGCCCTCCGCGGTGTCCCGGAACAGCGACGAGGCGTCGGTGAGGCCCTCGATGTCGGCCCGGCGCGCGAAGTAGAGGTAACGCCGGTTCGCCTGGCTCTCCCCGGCGAACGCCTCCTTGAGGTTCTCGTGGGTCTTGGTGCCGTCAAGCTTCGGCATGAAGCGCTCCTTCGGAATGGATGTGCACTGATGAGCCGGTCCCGCCCGCGACAGGGGCCGGATCGGAGCCGCGCGCCTGACACTCCGGGCAGATACCCCGGAACTGCAGGTCGTAGCCGGTGATGGCGAAGCCCGAGCGGCGCGCGATCTCCGCCACGATTCCGTCCGGGACAGGGTGATCAAGGTCGACCGCGCAGCCGCAGCCGTCGCAGACCGCGTGATCGTGGCGGCTGGTGTTGGCGTCGTACCGCGCCGCCGCGCCGTCGCCCAGACTGAGTTCCAACGCGCGACCGGTCGAGACCAGCAGCGCGAGGGTGCGATACACCGTAGCGCTGCCGATCCGCGGCGAGACGCGGCGCACCCGCTCGTACACCTCCGCCGCCGTGGGATGGTCGTGGGCGTCCCGCAGCACGTCGAGCACGGCCATACGCTGCGGGGTCAGCCGGAGATCGGTCTGGTCGGTCATGGATCACGCCCGTCGAGTTGAGAACGACTCTCAGTATCACGCACCCACCCCACCAACCGCAAACGGGGCGCCGCCGGCCCCGCCGACCGCTGCGCGCCGACGCCCGGGGCGCGTCGAACCCGGCGCGCGCGGATCGCGTGCGGGCCCGACCGGGTAATCTTCGGGACGGATCGCGCCGGGCACCCCGTCATGAAGGTGGACGCCATGAAGACCGTCCTCGTCTACGCCGACCGTCCGGACGTGCGCGCGCGCGTCCTGTCCGCCATCGGCCGGCGGCCCGCCGAGGACCTCGGCCCGCTGGAGTTCGTCGAGGCCGCGAACGCCGCCGAAGCGATCAACATCGTCGACCACCACGAGGCCGACGTGTGCGTGTTCGACGCGGAGGCCGTCCCCACCGGCGGCATGGGCCTGTGCCGACAGCTGAAGAACGAGGTCGCCGACTGCCCGCCGACCGTTCTGCTCGTCGCCCGCGCGGACGACCGCTGGCTGGCGACCTGGTCGCAGGCCGACGCGGTCCTCACCCACCCGATCGACCCGGCGCGGCTCACCGAGGCGGTCGTGACCCTGCTGCGGGCCCGCGCCGGCGGGGCGCTCGCGCGCCGTCCGGTCACCGGCGCCCAGCTCGCCGGTTGACGCCGATGACCGTGGAGGCGACCGTGCCGACCGCAGCCGCGCGCACACCGGCGCCCACCGCGACCCCGCCGAGCTGGCCGGGCCTGATCGGGGCGCTGCTGGCCGGCGAGACGCTGGACCACGCGCGCACGGCGTGGGCCATGAACGAGATCATGGCCGGCGCGGCCACCGGCGCGCAGATCGCCGGGTTCGCGGTGGCGCTGCGGGCCAAGGGTGAGACGGCCGCCGAGATCGGCGGGCTGATCGAGGGCATGCTCGTCCACGCCGCGCCGCTGCAGGTCTCCGACGAGCTGCGGGCCCGCGCCGTGGACACCTGCGGGACCGGCGGCGACCGTTCCAACACGGTCAACATCTCCACGATGGCGGCGCTCGTCGTCGCGGGCGCTGGCGTGCCCGTGATCAAGCACGGCAACCGCGCCGCGTCGTCGTCCTGCGGCTCCGCCGACCTGCTCGCCGAGCTCGGAGTCGTCGTCGACCTGCCGCCCGGCGGGGTCGCGGCGACCCTGGACCGCGCGGGCATCTCCTTCTGCTTCGCCCGGGTCTTCCACCCGGCGTACCGGCACCTGGGGGCGCCGCGCGCCGAGATCGGCGTGCCGACGGCGTTCAACATCCTCGGCCCGCTGACGAATCCGGCGAACCCCGGCGCCCAGGCCATCGGCGTCGCCGACCCGCGCCTCGCGCCGATCGTCGCCCAGGTGCTGGCCGACCGCGGCACCCGCGCGCTGGTCTTCCGCGGCGACGACGGCCTCGACGAGCTCTCCCCCGTGACGACGTCCACCGTCTGGGTCGTCGCCGGCGATCCCGCGGGCACCCCGCGCCCCCCGGCGGAACACCCGGTCTCCGGGGGCGCCGCGGCGCCGAGGCGGGACCGGTTCGACCCGCGCGACGTCGGCATCCACGTCCCGGACGTCGCGGCCCTGCGCGGCGCCGATGCCCCGCACAACGCCGCGGTGGCCCGCGCCGTGCTGGCC
>NZ_JALKFU020000383.1 GCF_023242965.2 Frankia sp. AgKG'84/4 | reverse complement strand
GCAGGGCGGCCTCGACCGCGAGCGGGCCGGGCGTCAGCGGGCGGCGCCCGGCATCCCCGACAGCGCCGCCGTCGGCCGTGGGCGTCATGCCCGCACCCACTGGTCCGGGTCGGGGACGAACGAGATGATCAGTTGGTCGCCGCGCAGCCGGGCAGTGCTCACCTCGCAGCGACGCAGCGCGGCCGGCAGCGCAACGGCGCGGCGGAACGCGCCCACGGTCACCACCAGGTCGTCGCCCAGCCGGGCGAGATCGACGCTCGATCCGTCGACGAACGGCAGCCCGAACGACAGCGCGAAGCCCTCCTCCGTGCGCTCCACCCGGGGCTGCCCGCCGACGGAGCCACCCAGCGCGGAACCGAGCACGCCGGCCGGGTCTAGTTCGCCGTAGGCGGCCGCGCCGAAGGCCGCGAGTTCCTCCATGCCGATCGGTTCCCCGGGGCGGTAGCCCACCGGCAGGACCGGCGTCGGCGAGAACGCGTCGCGGATGTCGGCGAGGGTCTCCCGGTGCGCCGCAGCCCAGCCGGCCCGCCAGGCATCACCACCGACCGGGGACAGGATGCGGTTCACCACGACGCTGTCGAGGGTGTATCCGTGCAGGGCCAGGGCGGTGAGGCTGCCCCGGGCGGCGCTCAGCGAGCCGCTCTCCGGCGTGAGGACCAGCCGGACACTGGTGGACGCGTGGTCGGTGAGGATCGCCCGCAGGTCGACGGCGGCCCGGTGCACCCGGGAGACGGTGTCGTACGCGGGCGCGGCGAGGCTGCCCCAGCGACCGCCGAGCGCTGCGGCCCACCCGAAGCCGGGTCGCAGCCAGCGGGCGAACGCGCCGTCGGGCGGCAGCAGCCGCCGGCAGTACCACGACAGCGTCTCCGGGAAGGCCAGCAGCCGCAGCAGGCCGGCGACCGGCCCACCGTCGACGATCACAATGTCGTGCTCGCCGCCGGTCAGCCGGTCCCGCAGCTCCAGCAGCATCAGCGTCTCGATGGCGCCCGGCAGGAACGCGAGCTCCTCGAGCTCGACCGGGTCGACGTCGATCGCCGGCCAGGCATCGGCCAGCACCGCACGCACCGCCGGCCAGCGGGCGGCGACGACGCGGCGCAGGTCGACCTGCTGGGCGACGAGTCCGGGCTCGAGCTCCGTCGGATCCGGTCCGAGGGGATGGTCGAGCACGCCGGCGAGGCCGGCCGCCGGGTCGACGGACAGCAGCAGGGTGCGGTGCCCCCGCTGGGCGGCGAGCACCGCCGACGCCGCCGCCACCGTCGTGGTACCGGCGCCGCCCTTACCCGTGACGAGCACACAGCGCACGCGCGTTCAGCTCTCGACGTGCTTCTTGAGGTCCTTCACGGCGGCGTCGACGATGCCGCTCTGCACCTTGCGTCGCAGCAGGCCAGGGATCTTGATCTTGGTCTCGGCGGTGAGGTCGTAGGTGACCTCCGTGGTGCCGTCACCGAGATCGCGCAGCGTGTAGCTGCCGTCCTGGGACGACATCGCCTCGCCCTCCACCATGGACCAGGTGACCTGTTCGTCGCCGGTCCAGGTGTACTCGTTGACGAACTCGTCCTTCACCACGACAGCGTTGATCCGGAAGCGTGCGCGCCGCGGGCGGCCTTCGGGGCCGACCTCGAGCACCTCGGCCTCCTCGATCTGGCCGACCCAGGTCGGGTAGGCGGGGATGTCAGCGATCGCGCCCATCACCGCAGCCGGCCGGGCGTTGATGACGATCTTCGATTGGGCGTGGTCCGCCATGGAGAGATGCACCTCCACATTCGTTCAAGCACGTCTGAAGGAGCGCGGCGTCGCCGGCCCATCGGTTCCCGGATCCCCGGGTCCCCCAAGGTGCCGGATCATCCCCGACCGATCGCCTGAGGCTACCGGAACATGGGCCGCATACCGGCGAGCGGCTGGCTACCACTCCAGGACGAAGGGCGTTCCCCGGGCGTTGAAATGGCCGACGTTCACGCATCGCGTTGCGCCGACCTCGAGGCGGGCGGTGAGAGGCTGGTGCACGTGGCCGAACAGCACGTAACGCGGCCGGCTGTCATGAATGGCCGCCAGGATGGCGGCGCTGCCCCGCTCGAAACGACGCGCCGTCACGTCGTAGACCAGCTCCGGCAGGTGCGGCGGAATGTGGCAGCACAGCACGTCGACCTCGCCGAGGGCGACCACCTTGGCGGCGAAGACGTCCTCGTCGATCTCGTACGGGGTGCGCATCGGCGTGCGCAGCCCGCCGCCGACGAAACCGAACCGCCAGCCGCCGATGTCGACGGCCTGCCCGTCGAGCAGGGTGATGCCCTCGCGCAGGAACTCCGGGTACAGATGGGGCAGGTCGACATTGCCGAACGTCAGGTAGGTCGGCGTCGGGAAGGCGGCGAACAGCTGCGCGTACTGCCGGCGGACGGCGTCCTCGACGATCCGCGTGCGGTCGCCGCCCAGGCGCGCCCACAGCGAGCGGGACCACTCCCGCGCCTCGTCGAAACGCTGCGCGGTGCGCAGCTCGACCATCCGGCCGACCGCCTCGGCGCCGAACAGATCTCCCATGATCCCGCGACTGTGGTCCCGGTAGTCGATGAAGAGAACCAGGTCACCGAGGCAGATGAAGGCGTCGGCGCCCTCGGCGGCGGCGGGCAGGGCGTCCGCGCGGCCGTGCACGTCGCTCACCACGTGGACCCGCATGACAGCAGCCTAAGGCCGCGAAGGGGTCCTCCGGCCCGACCCGGAGGTGCCGGTACGCGCCCGTGCGCCGGGGCGGGCGGACCGACCCCGCGGCGCCGGGAACCCCGCGCCGAGGCTGGAACCCGCCCGTGGACGGGGCACCCGGTGGATCTCCGCGGTACGGTCGCCAACGTACGCCGAGGCCGCTAACGTCTGGGGCCCCGGGACAGTCCAGCCGCTGGCCCATCGCGTCGCCGTCCGGCGGGCAACCGAGGCGTCCGACGCACGCCCGCGAACTGGTAGGAGCAGCAGTGCGCGAGTTCACCTCCGCCCCTCTGGTCACCATCGCCGACCGTGCGACGCTGACCGACGCGGTGTTCAGCAACGCGGACCTCACCCCCGACAAAATCCTCCTGCGGCACAAGGTCGGCGGCGAGTACGTCGGGATCACGGTCGCCGAGTTCCGCGACGCGGTCGTCGACGTCGGCCGCGGGCTCGTCGCCCGCGGGGTGGGCCCCGGCGGGCGGGTGGGCATTCTCAGCCGGACCCGGTACGAGTGGACCCTGCTCGACTTCGCGACGTGGGCCGCCGGCGCCGTCACCGTGCCGATCTACGAGACGTCCAGCCCGGCCCAGATCGAGTGGATCCTGCGCGACTCGGCGATCGAGCTGCTCGTCGTGGAGGACGCGGAGCTCGCCGAGCGGGTGGCACTGGTCCGCCCGCAGGCACCGGTGCTGCGCGAGGTGCTGGTGATCGACGACGGCGCGGTCGAGGCGCTGCGGGCCGCGGGGGCGGACGTCGATCCCGAACGGCTCAGCGCGGCGCGCGCGGGCCTCACCGCCGACAGCCTGGCGACGATCATCTACACGTCCGGGACGACCGCGCAGCCGAAAGGCTGCGAGATCACCCACCGGGCGCTGCTGTTCGTCGCCGAGGCGTCGATCGCCATGCTGCCCCAGGTGTTCTCGTCGGACTCCGCCACCCTGCTGTTCCTGCCGCTCGCGCATGTCTTCGCGCGGATGCTCCAGGTCGGCGCGGTCCAGAGCGGCCAGAACCTCGCGTTCTCCCCGGACACCCGCACCCTGCTCGCCGACCTGGCGCTGACCCGACCGAGCTTCGTGCTCGCCGTCCCCCGGGTGTTCGAGAAGGTCCACGCCGGGGCGCGCAACAAGGCGCATGCCGACGGCCGGGGCCGGATCTTCGACGCCGCCGAGGCCACCGCCATCGCGTACAGCGAGGCCCTCGACGACGGCGGCCCCGGCCTGGCGCTGCGCCTGCGGCACCGGGTGTTCGACACGCTGGTCTACGGCAAGCTGCGGGCCGCCCTCGGCGGCAACGCCCGCTACGCGATCAGCGGCGGGGCGCCGCTGGGCGTGCGGCTCGGGCACTTCTTCCGCGGCATCGGCTTCACGGTCGTGGAGGGCTACGGCCTGACCGAGACCACCGCCCCGGCGACGGCGAACCGACCGGAGACGGTCCGGATGGGCACCGTCGGCCAGCCGCTGCCCGGCGTCACCGTGCGCATTGCCGAGGACGGCGAGATCCTCATCCGGGGGCCGCTGCTGTTCCGCGCGTACCACAACAACGAGGCCGCCACGAAAGAGGCGCTCGACGCCGAGGGCTTCCTGCACACCGGCGACCTCGGCAGCCTCGACGACGACGGCTACCTGCGGGTCACCGGCCGCAAGAAGGAGCTGCTGGTCACCGCCGGCGGCAAGAACGTCGCCCCGGCGCCGCTGGAACACGTCATCCAGTCGAACCCGGTGGTCAGCCAGGCGATGCTGGTCGGCGACGGGAGGCCGTTCATCGCGGCGTTGATCACCATTGATCCGGAGGCGTTCGAGCGCTGGCGCGACGGTGCCGGCAAGCCCGCCACGGCCGAGGTCGCGGACCTCGTCGACGATCCCGACCTGCGCGCCGAGGTCCAACGCGCGGTGGACGCGGCGAACCTCACCGTCTCCCGCGCGGAGAGCATCCGCCGGTTCGTGATCCTCCCGCAGGACTTCACCGTGGAGGGCGGCGAGCTCACCCCCAGTCTGAAGGTCCGCCGATCCCTGGTGCTCGAGCGTTTCGCCACCGCGGTCCAGAGCCTCTACCCCGACGACCGCCGCTGACCGGTCGCTGGCGGCTGGGCGCTGTCGGGGGGTCGGGGGTCGGGGGGGTCGGTGGTCGGGGGGCCCCAGCATGAGCGGCCGGACACGACCTGGCGCCTAGGGACGCTCGGTGGCAGTGTCGCTGCCCGCGCCGATGTCGTCGCCGCCGGCGAGCAGGCCGCGCAGTTCGCCGGCGAGGACGTCCCAGCGCCAACGCCGCAGGACCCAGTCCCGGCCGGCGGCGCCCATCGCCGCCGCCCGGCCCGGGTCGGCGAGCAGATCCCCGACCGCGGCCCGCACCTGGTCGAGGTCGGTGCCTTCCACGACCCGGCCCGTACGGCCGTCGAGCAC
>NZ_JALKFU020000382.1 GCF_023242965.2 Frankia sp. AgKG'84/4 | reverse complement strand
GGCGCGTCGGCCGTGAGGTCGCCGCCGGAGGAGAAGCAGCCGCAGTCCCCGCGGTGCCGGTTCCGTGGGTCCTCAGCGCCCAGCACCCGGCCGCACTCGCGGCCCAGGCCACCCGTCTGCTGGAGCATGTCGACGCCCGGCCGCACGACGGTGTGCGCGACATCGGGCACGCGCTGGCGACGACCCGCACGTCGTTCGCGCACCGCGCGGTCGTCGTCGCCGCGGACCGCGCGGACTTCCGCGGCGCGCTGCTTGCCCTGGCCGGCGGCGAGGTCGCCGCGAACACGGCGTGGGGCGTGGCCGTCGCCGATCCCCGGATCGTGTTCGTGTTCCCCGGCCAGGGCGCGCAGTGGACCGGGATGGGAGTGGAGCTGCTCGAGGCCAACCCGGTGTTCCGGGCCCGGATGCAGGAGTGCGCGGCGGCGCTGGATCCGCTGACGGGCTGGTCGCTGCTCGACACCCTGCGCGCGCGACCGGGCTCGCCGTCCCTCGACCGGGTCGACGTCGTGCAGCCCGTGCTGTTCGCGGTGATGCTGTCGCTGGCGCAGGTGTGGCGGTCGTTCGGAGTGGTGCCGACGGCGGTCGTGGGTCATTCGCAGGGGGAGATCGCGGCGGCGTGCGTCGCGGGCGCGCTGAGCCTGCGCGACGCCGCGCGGGTGGTCGTGGTCCGCAGCCGGATGGTCGGCGCCGAACTGTCGGGGCTCGGCGCGATGGCGTCGGTGGCGTTGGCGCGCGCCGAGGTGGAACAGCGGATCGCGTCCTGGGACGGACGGCTCTCGGTGGCGGCGGTGAACGGGCCGTCGTCCACGGTCGTCTCCGGTGATCCGGACGCGCTGGCCGGGTTGCTGGCCGCCTGCGAGGCGGACGGGGCACGGGTGCGCCGGGTGCCGGTGGACTACGCGTCGCATTCCGCGCAGGTCGACGGCATCCACGACGGGCTGGTGCGGGCCCTGGACCCGATCACGCCGCGGGAGCCGGACATCCCGATCCATTCGACGGTCACCGGCGATCTGCTGGACTCGGCCGCGTTCGACGGCGAGTACTGGGCGCGCAACCTGCGCGAGCCGGTGTTGTTCGAGCCGGTGACCCGGGCCCTGCTTGAGGCCGGGCATCAGATCTTCATCGAGGTCAGCCCCCATCCGGTGCTGACGATGGGCGTGCAGGAGACCATCGACACGATCCCGGGCTGCGCCGCGGCGGCGGTCGAGACGCTGCGCCGTGCCGATGGCGGTCCGGCTCGCCTGCTCCGCTCCCTGGCCGAGGCGCATGTCCAGGGCGTGGAACCGTACTGGCCGGCCGTGCTCGCCGGGCCCGTCCCGCGGCCGCCCGTCCTGCCGCCGCCGGTGCCGGTGCCGCTGCCGACCTACCCGTTCCAGGAACGGCGGTACTGGGTCGACACGACGGCCGACGTGGCGTCAGAGCCGGCCGGTGACACGTCACGGCCCGGCGGCTCCCAGGCGGAGGTCGACGGCCGGTTCTGGACGGCGGTCGAGCAGGAGGACCTGGCGGCGGTCGCCACGACGATGGAGCTCGCCGGGACCGACGCGGTCGAGCCGCTGCGCCCGGCGCTCGGCCTGCTGTCGGCCTGGCGCCGCCGCCAGGCCGAGCAGTCGGCGATCTCGTCCTGGCGCTACGACGTGACCTGGTCACCCGTACCGGTGTCACCGGCGGGACCGCAGGCACCGTCGGCCGAGGGCTGGCTGCTCGTCGTGCCGGCGGTCACCGAACACGCGGACCTGGTCGACCGGGTCGTCGCCGCGTTCGCGGCCGAGGACGGCACGCCGCCGCCCACCGTCACCGTCACGGCGCTCGACACCACCCGTACCGCGATAGCGCACCGCCTGCGGACGGGCCTCGCCGACCCCGACCGGCCGCCGGCGGGGGTACTGTCCCTGCTTGCGCTGGCCGCGGAAACCACCGCCACCGGCAGCACCGGCAGCACCGACAGCACCGACAGCACCGACCCGATGGATGGCACCGACGGAGCCGATTCGACCGACGGCAGTGACCTGACGGATGGCACCGGCGGGACCGGACGGCCGGCGGTAACCGTCGGCCTGGCCCTGTCGATCGGCCTGCTCCAGGCACTCGGAGACGTCGCAATCGGTGCCCCGCTGTGGTGTGTGACCCGGGGGGCGGTGTCGGTCGGGCGAGCGGACACCCACGTCGATCCCGGGCAGGCGTTGCACTGGGGGCTCGGCGGCGTGGCGAGCATGGAGTACCCGGGACGCTGGGGTGGTCTGGTCGACCTTCCCCCGGCCGGGGACGGCGTTTCCCTCGACGCCCGTAGCGCCGCCCGGCTCCGCGCGGCGGTCACCGGGCCGGGATCGGTCACCGCGCCCGGCGCCGGGCCGCGGGGTGAGGGGGCTCCGGTCGCGGAGGACCAGCTCGCGTTGCGGTCGGCCGGGCTGTACCGCAGGCGGCTGGCTCGGGCCACCCCCCGGGCCGGCATCACCGAGGTCGATGCCTGGAAACCAGCGGGTACCGTGTTGATCACGGGCGGTACCGGGACCCTCGGCCGGCTGGTCGCCCGGTCGCTGGCCCACGACGGCGCCCCACACCTGTTGCTGGTCAGCCGGCGAGGGCCGGGCGAGGCGGGGACGGAGCAGGCGGCGCGGACGGCACAGCTGGTCGCCGAGCTGTCCGCCCTTGGCTCGGCGATCACCGTCGCCGCCTGTGATGTCGCGGACCGTGCGTCACTGGCCGCGCTGCTGGCCGGTGTGCCCGCCGAGCATCCGCTGACGGCGGTGGTGCACACGGCGGGTGTCCTGGACGACGGTGTGATCGACAGCCTGACCCCCGAACGGGCGGCCGCGGTGCTGCGGCCCAAGATGGTCGCCGCGGCGAACCTGGACGAGCTGACCCGCGATCTTCCCCTGTCCGCCTTCGTGCTGTTCTCCTCCTTCGCCGGCACGGTGGGCGGTCCGGGCCAGGGCAGCTACGCCGCGGCGAATGCCTATCTCGACGCGCTGGCCCGGCGCCGCCGCGCCGACGGCCTGGTAGCCACCTCCGTGGCCTGGGGCTCCTGGGGAGGCGGCGGGCTGCTGACCGCCGAGCTCGCGGAGCGGCTGCGCCAGCAGGGCATGCCCCCGATGGATCCGTCCCTCGCCGTCGTGGCACTGCGTGAGCTGCTTGACCACGACGACACGTTCGCGGTGGTGGCCGACATCCACTGGGAGCGCCTCGTCGCGACCCTGAGCTCCGCACGGACGCCGGCGGCGGTCGCCGACCTCGCCGCGGCCCACCAACGCCCCACCGCCACCACCGGGCCCGGGGCCGGCGCCGGTGGACGCGTCACCGCGGCAGCCGGTTCGTCGCTGGCCGACGAGCTCGCCGGGCTGGATCAGACCGACCGACAGCGGCGGCTGTCCGAGCTGGTGCGCACGCAGGTCGCCGCCGTGCTCGGCTACGCCGGACCGGACGAGATCGACCCGGACCGGGCGATGCGCGACATCGGTTTCGATTCGCTGACCGCCGTCGACCTGCGCAGCCGGCTGGCCACCGCCACCGGACTGCGGCTGCCGGTGACGCTGGTCTTCGACCATCCGACCTCGACGGCGCTGGCACGCCACCTCGAGACCGAACTGCTTGACGGGCTGCCCCCGACCGCCGCCGACGTAACCAGGGGCGGAACCGCCGCCACGGCTGCCGGTGGACCGGCCGCGGGCACGGCGGCCCCCGACGACGACCTCGTCGCGATCGTGGCGATGAGCTGCCGCCTGCCCGGCGGGGTCCGCTCGCCGGAGGACCTGTGGTCGCTGGTGCGCGACGGCGTCGACGTCATCGGTGACTTTCCGACCGACCGCGGCTGGGACGTCGCTGGCCGATACGACCCGGACCCCGAGGTGGCGGGAACCTACTACGCGCGCGGCGGTGGCTTCCTGTACGACGCGGCCGACTTCGATCCCGGCTTCTTCGGGATCTCCCCGCGGGAGGCCCTCGCGATGGACCCGCAGCAGCGGCTGCTGCTGGAGACCTCGTGGGAGGCTCTCGAACGGGCCGGCATCGACCCGGCGACGCTTCGGGGAACCGACACCGGGGTCTTCATCGGCTCCAGTTACAACGACTACGGAATGCGGCTTGACGGGGCCCCCGAGGGGTTCGAGGGCTACCTCGCCACAGGCAGCGCCAGCAGCGTCGCCTCGGGCCGCGTCGCCTACACCTTTGGTCTGGAGGGGCCGGCGGTCACCGTCGACACCGCCTGCTCGTCGGCACTGGTGGCACTGCACCTGGCCGCGCAGGCGCTGCACCGCGGAGAATGCTCGCTGGCGCTGGCCGGCGGGGTGACGGTCATGTCGACGATGAGCACGTTCATCGAGTTCAGCCGGCAGCAGGCCATGTCGCCGGACGGCCGCTGCAAGGCGTTCTCGGCTCAGGCGGACGGGGCCGGCTGGGCGGAGGGCGTCGCCCTGCTGCTCGTGGAGCGGATGGCCGACGCCCGTCGCGCCGGCCATCCGGTGCTCGCGGTCATCCGCGGCTCGGCGTTGAACTCCGACGGCGCCAGCAACGGGCTGACCGCCCCGAGCGGGCCGGCCCAGCAGCGGGTGATCCGCCAGGCGCTCGCCAACGCCGGACTGCGGGCCGGCGACGTCGACGTGGTCGAGGCGCACGGGACCGGCACGGCGCTCGGTGACCCGATCGAGGCCGAGGCGATCCTCGCGACCTACGGGCGGGACCGGCCGGCCGGCCGCCCGCTCTGGCTGGGTGCGCTGAAGTCCAACATCGGCCACACCCAGGCCGTCTCGGGGGTCGCCGGCGTCATCAAGATGGTGCAGGCGATGCGGCACGGCGAGCTGCCCGCGACGCTGCACGTCGACGAGCCGACCCCGCACGTCGACTGGTCCACCGGCACCGTCCGGCTGCTGACCGAACGGCGCAGCTGGCCGACACTCGACGGTCGTCCACGCCGCGCCGCGGTGTCGTCCTTCGGGATCAGCGGCACCAACGCGCACCTGCTGCTGGAATCCACGCGGGACGACACGGTGCTGCGGGACGACACGGTGCTGCGGGACGACACGGTGCCGGATGGCACGGCGGCGCCGCGGGCCGCGGCGGGCGAGGTTACCCCGGCGTCGGCGGCCGTGGTGTGGCCGCTGTCGGCG